>JACMRP010000006.1 GCA_014376325.1 Pseudobdellovibrionaceae bacterium | reverse complement strand
GCTCCATCCAAATATAAAAACGCAGGTCATTGAATCGAGTAAAATTCCGGTCATCGGGGTCGGCGAATCAACCACGACCGAGATCGTTCCGTTCTTGCACCGTACTTTAGGCATTGATCCGGAAGAATTCTTTCGCGAAGTGAAGCCGACGATGAAGTTAGGTATCCGTTTTGAGTGGGGACCGGTCGAAACTTCGCATTTTAATTTTAATTTTTTCGCGGGACACCAGCACGAATCCTATTTTTTCGAAAAAAACATTCTTAACGCGAATTGGCCATCGGTGCTGATGACGGCAAACAAAATGCCGATCGTTCGCCAAGAAAATGGGCGACTGGCTTCATTGCTCGGCAGCGTTCCGTTTTCTTACCATATTGATAACAAAAGTCTGATCAAGTACCTGCGCAAACAATTGCAAGCACGCAAGATCAATATCATCGACGCCGAAGTCATCAACGTGCATCTTGATGAGCGCGAGTACGTAGCTTCGCTCGAAACTGACGACGGTCAACGTTTGAAATTCGACCTTTACGTCGACTGCTCTGGATTTCGCTCAAAGATTTTAGGTCAGGCACTCGGCACCGAATTTATTTCTTATAAGTCGACTTTAAGAAACAACAAAGCACTGACATTTGATCGTCCGAACAACGGTGTTATCGACACACACACGACCGTTCGAACCATGGATAACGGTTGGTGCTGGACGATCCCGATGCGCGAAGAAAATCATCACGGGTACGTGCATTCGACAGAATTCTGCGATGAAGCCACCGCGCTCAAAGAAGTTCGCGCGAAATTCGGTGACATTCAAAATTATAAAATGATCGACTTCAAAACGGGACGTCACGTCAAAGCCTGGAACCGCAACGTTTTCGGACTTGGCAACTCTTACGGTTTTGTGGAGCCACTCGAATCGACCGCGATCCAGACTGCCGTCCACAGCATCATGACCCTGTGCCGGTTGATGCCGAAGAACTTCAACGACACGAGCGCGATCGCGGGGCTCAACCAAGAAATCGCGGCAACTTGGGATACTTTCCGCTGGTTCTTAGGCATGCATTATAAATTCAATACCCGTTTGGACACCCCGTACTGGAAACACTGCCGCGCGAATACCGAGATTGGCGACGCGCAACTCGTGATCGATCTATTTCAGGCGCGCCCGCCCCTCAGCGCTTCTAACTTTGGTTCGAACTCCCCGTTTACCGCACTAGAAGCGCTGGTCTTTAACAGCTACAGTTACGACACATTGTTGTTTGGACAAAATTTAGTAAAAGAACCACTCGCGGAGCCCTTAATGACTCGCGCGCAGTATGATACCAAACTTGCCTCTTACGCGGCCCTGACCGAAAAAGCATTGAGCCAGCACGAACTTTTTGAAAATGATTATTTATTTTCCGAAGGTATTCTCGAGCAGCTCTTCGAAGAACAGGACACTTGGATTACAGAGACGGAAGCTTAACGCCGCGACCCTGAAGGGTTCTGCGAAGCTTCATCTCGAAAAGATTTTTTAAAGGTGCTGCGGCCACGTCGCCTTCGATGATTGCGAGTGCCTTCGCGATGGCTTCAAGGGTCGCCATACCAGCTTCTGTTTCTTCTACCCGCAGATGGTGCGCCGCTAAATTTGGCGTGCTAATTTTAACTCTAGGAACGCTAGCTAATTCTTTATGACGGACGTGAACTTTGCTGGCCTGTCGCCAGTTGCCATCCGGAACGATCAGCAAAATCGGCCGCAGATCTGCATCGACAAAATCTTGATTGAGCTCTAGCGCATCGTCCGCTGGATAAAACATGACGGGCCTGTAGCGGGGTTCTAATAGGTCACTTAGGTCCAAGGCTTCGGTGCGTCCCGTTCCGGTGCCGCGAACACGCATTTCGCTATTGACCAACGCTTCGATCGCGAGCCTGCCGGTGTTGGTGGTTCGTTTCAACTCTTTGGCGTGAATCACCAGGCAAACCCGCGTTCGCAGATCCAGGCGAGGAATGAATTCGCAAATGCAAAGATCTCGGTGCAGAAAGCATCGCTCGCAAGGATCTTTGGTTTTACGTTTACGGTCGGTTTTATTCATGCAACAGCATTAAAATCCCGAAGCTAGAGCAGAATTCATACATGCAAGAAATGCGAATATGGTCAGTTGTAAAAACGTCCTGCGCAAGATAGCCATACTTACTTATCGGCTGAATTTGACTACCTATTTAGCATTATCAGAGGAAGCCGTGAAAGCATCTCGGACTGAGACGTTCTATTTACCAAAAACACCAGAACACTTTTTAGGAGTGCTCGCCGCCTGCATCAAATTCAGTACTTTCTCAAAATCGAGGTACTTATTGCCCGTACCGCTAAAGTTTGGATCCTTGTTGTCCGGATGAAAGTCAGCGTCCGCACCACGTCCGCTCGAGAACCACATGAAATCGATTCCGCGCATAAAATCCGCCGCGGAGGCGTTTTTTACGTCTCTCCAGTCGCCATCCATGATCATTCCGTCTTTGTTCAGAAAGATGAAACCAGACATCGGCGTTTCCTTAAGGAATTCACCCTTAGAGATGCTCTTTTTCGTTGCGCGATTGCTTTGATCCATGCTCACTTCACCTAAAGTTTTTAGACGAATCTTGACGAATCTTTTGCTGACGGCGCCGGCGTAACGAAGCGATTCCGCTTTTGTCAGTTGAAGTTCGTCGGATTGCTTCAGTGAATATCCCGCCGCGGTTTCATTCCACAACTGACTGTCTAGTGACATATCGACCACGAAAGCTTTTTGCATTTCGGCCAAGTAAAATTTTAAAGTTAAATAGACGACGCCAAAATTCGGACGGCTCGAACCACGCTCATCTCCGCGTGAAGGTTTGCCGATATCGACGTAATTTTCATCTTGAACATAAAAGAAACTTGCGCCCGCCAGAGCTTTCAGATCGGCAGGCTCAAAACGAATTTGGATTCCGTCGGGATTTGTCATAACGATTGCGCGCGTTGGTTCCGGGGTTAAAAAACCAGCGCAACGGACTCCGTTACAAAAACCTTCCCAGAACTCAGGCGTCAGTGTGCGGTACGGTCCGCGAACGTAAAGCTCGTGATTCGTGATTTTGTATTCGTAGTCGCCATTTAATAGATCCATTTTTTCAGAAGGCGAAAGCTTCGCGATCTCTTTTGAAGTCATTCGCTTTGCGGTTTCGCGTGTCGGCATCGTGTCCGGAGTCGCGTACGTGCCTTGCTGCCAGCGACTAGCGATTCCGCCATCCATCATCGGCGAGTAGTTACCGGCCCAAGGCGCACTTTTTTTAGGAAGAGTGAATTCATTTTTGCCGAGCTTTGGATCCTGAAACTGCCAGAGACCTTCGGGACTGACGCCTGCGACTTTAAGGGCTGCAACTAGACTGTTAAAATCATTGCTGTAAAATCCGGCTGAAGCCGTCGAAACGGAGATAAAGCACGCGATGCCTGCAAGCGACAATTTTAAGAACGACATACAACGAGAGTTTTCCATACTAAGGACTCTTTCAAAGGCCGTGCCCTCAAATTTCGCAACGCCTTCCGGTTATATTGCAACTGGCAACGTCCCGACAAAATATGCGGAAGGGGCGTCAACAGGATCGACAGCCGTTCCCCTGCCAAACTTTAAAAAGGGAATGCCGCACCATTAATTATGCGGAGGTATAAAAACGTCGTCACTGCGAATCTCTGGCGGCGGAAACCAATTATACGGATGCCAATTATAATCCGATGTCATTGAATACGGGGATTGGCTTCTTCTTGCTTGCATTGGGACTCTTGTCAGTTCGGTCGAACACCGGCATCGGCGCCGTTTTTAGTTCACGCGATTTGGGCGGAACCGCGACCGTGGATGCGCTGATGTTAGGTCATTGGGGACTGTGGCGGAAGTAAGGAACTTTGAAATATGTATCTGATATTCCAGTAGAGAAATTTCCAGAGATTATAAAAATACCAACGGCTGCAGCAATGCGGCCGTTCTGGTTTTTAGCCTTCAATTATTTTAAGAAATTCTCTTTTAAAAAATGGGGCACGTTGGTCACTTGACGTGTTTTGTGAAGATCTGTGTATTCGTAAATACGATTGGCGTGAAAGACGATAAATTCTTTTTTCTGAAAGCACCAGGCCGTGATCAAACAGTCTTGACCTTTCGCTTTTACAGATTCGATACTGATGTCCAAAATACTTCGGCGGCCTTTGATGTCCATATAGCCGATGCGGGCGTCCGGTCCGTGGATTCGTTGGATTCGCGCGAGACGGGCCCGCCACTTGCGGCCCGTGGCCGACGCCCATAGATAAACTAGCAGAAAAAATACCAACGCTAAACTCATAAAAGCATCCATGTCTTCAACCTCTGTTGCCAGTATAGATTACGAATCGCTCCCGCCCAAAATGAACTTCCTTGTTTTTCAAGCTGGGACGTTTGACAGCGGAGGCAGTCGAAAACCTCGACACTTCCGACAAACCCGCTGTCAAAACGAATGACAGAATTAAGAAGGTGTCTGTCATGACGATACTTTGCTCGCTTTTAAGCTCAACACTTTGCTCGACCTTCTTGAGCTTGGCTTTGTCCGACTTGCTGAGCTTTACATTTAGTTCATTAATAAAAACATCTTCTGAAACTTCGTTAAGGAACCAAACAGAGTATTTTGCAACGAACAAGATTTACTTGCTCCGCTGTTAAGTCAGTCGCAAGCGCGCAACGACAAGTTTTAGCACCTAAATCCAGAGCCAATCGATAGGCGGCTCTTCCATGCGGAAAATTTGTTCCGTCCGACATCATCACATCCGTCGAAAGGTAGGGGTCCACAAATCCGGGTAAAAACTCGATTCCGCAGTTGCTCTGATCGTTCGCGTTGATCGGCATAATAGTTCCGGCTGGGCACGAAGCGGAATAAGGCGAACCCGAAAACCATTTGCCGTTCGCTAAAGTACAGGTTGAACCAGTCGACGCCATATTCAGCGCGCCATCACTGACTGACTGACAAATAGAATTTGCCTCTATACTTCCTTTGCTTAACCTCTGCCAGCATTCCGTTAATTTTCCGTTTTGGACCCGAGCGTAAAGCGGAAATACTCGGCGGAACGACTCGCCGCCAAAATTTGAATTCTTTTTCAAAACAACTTGCAGCTCCGTGATCATCAATCCCGAGTCGATCGCCGCTACGGGAACAAGAAAAATGTCCTGCACCTTGAAACCCTTAAGGCTATCGCCGACGGCTAGAATTTTGCCGATCGGTTGGTCGGCTGGGTTGTAAGTATTCAGCTGCTGCACACTTTGGCCCGCGGTGTTCGGGACCAACGGAGTGTCTTTCAAATTTAGACTGCACTGACGACTTTCTTTTAGAACTAAACGCACGTCCTCATATATGGCAGCGACGCTCTGTCCAGTTTCCATGTTCGAAGCAAGATCTAACACAGACGTCGAAAATGAAGCAAAAACTAGGAGTATGCATGAAAAGACACCTAACGAGACTAGAGCATCCGCAGCGCTAAAACCTCGACTATTTTTTAACTTTTTTAATTCGCTACGCATTTGATCCTCGCCTTTGCCTGCGTCACTACGTAGCTCGCGTCGTACGCAAATACGCATGATGTCATTGGAAGTCTGTTAGGCTTTGCCGTCCAAGCGAAAAGGTTGTCATTGGCCACGAAGCCGTCGCTGTAAGTTCGACTCGGAATAAGAACACCCCCGACTCCCGTGTCGGCAAAGCAGGCCGCAACGGCGGGTGCAGGATTTAGAGGAGAAACGGCAGGTCGATAGCCCGCACCGCAAGAGGCTTGATAAGGTGTCCCCCCGAAGAACCAGAGGACTTCCGGATTATCTACACACTGATTCTGTAGAGGATCGAAGTGAGCAAACCCATCGCTTTGAATAATACACTTTCGATTGCTGATCATAACCTTTGTCAACGGAGAGGTAGAACAAGTTAAAACTTTTCCGGCGCTCAAAGTGGCGTAAATGGGAATGCTACGCACTATAAATTGAGACCCATAAAATGAGTTCATTTTCTTGAACTTAAATTCTAGATTTGCGAATACATCCGTTGCGTTCAGAGCCGAAAAAGGTTTCAAGCGAATATCGGACAAAGTAATATCCGACCGGTTCTCGAGCGGTTGATCCAGCTTAATTAAATCCCCTACTTTTTGGCCGTCCATACTCATATAGTCTATTTGCGGGACCTGGGACCCGTTGGCATCGGACACAGAAAGTCTCGTCCCCCTGAGAATGCTCGTGCAGAGTCGATCATCATCACCAAATGCCGATACTATTCGCGTTAATGAATTGGCAATGGCCTCGTTCTGGTTGGAGCTGCTTATGCCCTTGCTGTAAATGTGCACTCCTTCGATGAACCCCAAAATCGAGAAACCCAAAAGGACGCAGGTGAAAAGCACTTCCAGCATTGACATGCCTATCTCTGATCGGATTGCATATTTATGATGTTTTGTAGTTTCCATTTTTCGGAAGTCCATGGCAGATTAATTTCTCCCTACAACCATCGATTTCGGCAAACAACTGCGCGACTGAGGCACGAAGATCGCGTCGCCGCCCAAAGCCTGAGCGCACAAGTAGTCTTCCATCGTGATGGCGCGAATTATCGGATCTGGCGAACTAAAAAATGGGAAACTCGTGGTGTAGCAATCTGTCAATTTTCCTGAAGCGTCCGTGACGATGTAAAACGGAACCGAGATGGCGCGAATCATTCGCCCACTGCTGTCTTCCGTCGATACAGAAAGTTCCGCAATGTAAGTCGTGTCGGGGGCGTGCACCTGAGTCAGGTTGGTGAATCCGACGGATGTTACCTTCGCGTTTTTAAATCTCAAACCGGTCGATAACATGACCCCAGAGACGGCGCCAAGATCAGGGTACAAAAACTTTATACCACCACTCTGAGATCGGGCTTGCAAGTCCACTAAAGTGTTTCCCCAAGCGACTTCAGATAGATTTTTTTTGCAAGTCGCGCCGTCTGAATAAAGCATTTTGAGAGTAGTTGATAAATTCATCACATCTTCTTTTGCCTGCGTGCGACTTTGTTGCTTTAGCTGGTAGCTCATAAACGAAATAAAGCTTCCCGTAATGCCGACCACAAACGCGCCGAAGATCAAAGCCGTCAGCATGACGCTGCCTCTATTTGAAAGTGTAACATGACGCTTATTTGATATTCCATTCATAATCACCCCAATGTACTTGTTTGAGACAATTCCGATCAGCTTCAACGAACAAACTACTCACAACTTCAAAACAAACTTCACTTCCCTACTCTTATCGGCAATGTTTGGTTTTTTGTTTAACTTTTATTAGTTCAATTTCAGCGAATTCTTTCGGATACCGTCCACTTCTTTTACACGGATCAAAGTGATTCAATTTGAAATATGAAATGTCGCATAACGAGATTCAAATATGAAAGAGTGTGGGATCTCCCTTTTACAGAGCTCGCTATTTTTTCGTTTCCATCAAAGCCAGATTCATTTTTTAATTATCGATCTTTCCCGCAGAAAATTTTTGTCCGAATTTTATACGGTCGACAGATTTCTAATCCTTCTGATCGACCTCGAAGAGTAGTCGTGCAAAAAAGCCGGTGAGATTCTTCATATACATATATAAGGATGACGCAGCCTGGGTCAGCAATCAGCGGCGAAAGAATGTCTAGCCCTGAGAATACTGACGCTTCAAATAATTCTTTATTTTTTGTGAAACGACTGGGCACTCGGTTCCGTCTTCCAAGCCGGGGGAGAATCCAATGTCAGACGAACAAAATTCTAATATTGAGAATCCGTTGCGGTCGACCTTCAAAGAACTGCGCGCGCAAATTTTGCAAGCGCAACTGACTGCCCTGAAGTTATGGAAACTTCTAACTTCGGGGGCGATGACTTAATTTTTACCCACCTATGTGCGGGTGCTGCTCGGACAGGACAGTAGACAAATTCGGCGGCGGCTCTTACAACCGTCTTGTGGTTAATATTTTTTCAAACGTGGGGCCACGTCCACGGGGCTTGTAAGCTTAAAACTTAAACCGCGTTTCCATTATTGAATAGAGTCACCTTGTTCCGGCTTCGGACCCGGAACATTTTTTTCCCCTCAGCTAGTTTTTGTGAGTTTCAGTTCCGAAGCTATAATGCCACTAATAATTTCTTTCGTAAATTTTCAGCCGCAGGATCAAGAATTTTCCAACGCTCTGGAAGAATCTTTTGACAAGACCTGGCCATCATTGCGAGTCGGGGATTTTTCAAGAAATAGCTTTCATGTTTTCGTATGAACTGCCAGTAAAGCCCATCCACCCCGTCGCACCATTCAGCCTTTGGGTAACCGCCCATTTTTCGCAGATAGTTAGATCCGCAGATATACGGCTTCGTCGCAAAAATCCCTCCGTCCGAAAACAGCGCCATGCCGTAAACGTTTGGCCCCATCACCCATTCCGCAGAATCAATGAACATTTCCATGAACCAACGGTGCGCATCCTGGGGCTCAACTTCTAGAAGCACCATTAAGCTGCCAACGATCATCAGCCTTTCAATGTGATGAGCGTACCCACGCTTTACCACTCGCCGGATGGTTTCGTCTAAGGGGGGGATGCCCGTGTTTCCTTCATACCAGAGCGGACTCAGTTTTCGGGAATGCTTCCAGAAATTCGTGGTCTCTTGCTTTTCACTGAAATTCTGATGAATGCCACGAATGAATTCTCGCCACCCTATCACCTGTCGAAGGAAACCTTCCAATGATGGCAGCGGAATAGGATTTTCTTCGTTGTAGCGAAGCGTTTCGGCCACAACCTCCTGGGGCGTTAGCAAACCACAATTCAAAAATGGAGTCAGCACCGAGTGAAAAAGAAATTCAGATTTCAGCGGAATGGCGTCCTCGAAGGGGCCAAATTCCGATAGTCTTTCTTTCAAAAATGTTCTTAGCCAGCTCTTAGCACCCGCCCGATCCACGGGAAGCCAAAAGTCTTGAGCCTCTCCGGGGTGGTTTTCGAACTCAGTACCAACTAGTTTTTCGACTGCAGTCACGATTTCTGTTTTTTTAATCGTCGGCAGTTCTGGGGTGCTCTTCCCCTTTGGAAGCGCCTGGCGATTTTCGGAATCGTAGCTCCAAGCACCGCCAACGGGTAATCCTTCGTCCACCAAAATGTTCAGACGTTTCCGCTGAGACTCATAGAAGGTCTTCATGAAGGGTCGTCGCGTGGTCAATAGGTAGTCCCGAAACTGCTGTCGCGATGTCAAAAACATGGGACTTTGCCAAAACTCCAGTTCGAGCTTTTGTTTTCCCTTTGGGTTCTCAAAAATTCGCAGTATGCGCGTTTCGAGTGACTTATCTTCGATCTCAAATGCGTGCGCCCTCGTGAACTTGTGTTTCTGAATATAATCGGACAGCGCGCTTTCAAACGTTGCGGACTGTCCAGCTTTCGACCGGCAATATTCTTCGTAGTGAACCTCGTAGCCGTGGGATCGCAGCTCTTCGCGGTAAGTCCGCATGGCCGCAAAATATAAGATTATTTTATGTTTGTGAAACTTGTAACAGGACCCTAAGCCCGCATCTTCGCGCATAAAAAAGACTGCACTTTTGGGATCGATATTTTTCTTCGAAAAGATCCGGCGATCAAATAGCTGATTTCCTAAAATTAACACAATTTCCATAGTTCACACTACTATTAACTAATTGGAAAGCCTAGCCGAATTAGCTTCGTAATGGCTTGGAAATCGCGCTGAGGACCAAAATAGGATTATCCTCTAAACGAGCCCGTTTTTGTCATGTGGCTGCGGAAAGCTGGCCGGTCTTGGCAAAGAGCTACGTATTTTTCGAAAGCAGGGCGCGCTTCGAGCACTTTGGTAAACAGCCACCAGTGCACAGAGGCAGCCATAAAAAGGTCCGCGGCAGAAAAACGATCACCGCAGAGGTACCCTTTGCTCAGCGTCTGATCCAAAGTATTAACAACGTCGTGGGTGTTGCCATGACCTAGTTGTCCAGAGCTCGGAGAATTGGCACGGGGATGTTTCAGATCAAACATCGCCGGTTCGATGTTAGCTGCCGCAAAGAAAAGCCATCGATAATAGGCCCCACGCTCGGGAGATTGAAGTGCCGGCGCGAGCCCTGCTGCAGGAAAGATATCCGCCAAATAGGCGATGATTGCTGGAACTTCGGTGATAACAATATCATTGTGAACGAAAGTCGGAATCTTGCCCATCGGATTCAGCTTGAGATACTCGAGCGACTTCTGATCATTCGTTTCCCACTTTAGCAACTTGGTTTCATAAGATGCATTCACTTCTTCGAGCATCCAGTGAACTGTACGGCCGCGGGACATGGGATTGTAATACAGGATCATTTTATCAGTCGACATAAAATCTCCTTAAAGTTACGAGTCAAAAATAAGACGATGCAAACATGGTAACTGAGACTGGCCTTCCCGGATACTATTTTAGACCACGAAGGTGTCGACGCGCGTTCGAAAATGAAACTTCGCTTTCGAAGTGATACAACTGTGCTATGAATAGAATGTTATCCTTCGTCGCGCCATTACTTTTTATTGTTGCTTCTTGCTCTCACCATTCCATTCGAGAACCAAATTCCGAATCCCAATTACTTCCCCCAAGTGACGTCAAAGAGATGGTGCACTATACCCCCTTGAACTTAAGCATGCGTGCTGGTTACTCTTTAGAAACGACGAAACTAAAAGGTTGCATTCTATATCTACATGGCCTTGCCGATTCCATCCAAAATCACGCACCTTATTTTTCTCGCCTTAATGATGCGGGCTACAGGATCATTTATTTCGATTACCTTAGCCAAGGTGGTTCTGAAGGTTCAATGAACGACACCCGAATTCAAGTCGATCTCCCGCCCGATGCAACAGAGCCGATGCTGTGATTCTCATTGCTCCGGGTATCCATCCAAAATTGATGACTCTATCCGCGGAATTGTGTTCCTTTCTGGATCCAAAGATTCCTACGTAGAGCGCAATTTGACCCTCCAAACCATCCGTAAAAATGCTTCCCACTTTGAAGTAAAGTCATACGATGGTGCACTTCACGAACTAGACAACGAGTTGCCAGAGGTGACCACTGTCCTGTCCGAAAGCTCTGTTAGGTTTCTAGATTCGGTTACTTCCCGATAATACTGCGTTACTAAACCAGCTGAGTCCGAATTTAGAAATGGTGCAAATCATCTTCGCTCGCTCACCAAGACACAGCTAATCAAGTTTCAATGGGCGGTCCTGCGGCTTCTTACAATGAAGCAGTAAAGATAAATCATATCGCCCTAGTGTTATTTGCCTTCTAATCATGAAGCATGCCCCGCCCAAAACAAACGGTCTTAATTAATTTTAGTTTTTTTAGTTTAACTATTTTCAGATCTAGTTCGACGGTATCTCCTCTGAAAATCTCAAAGCCGAAAGACTCGTTAATTAAAATCGCGGGCCAAAGCCTTTGCAACACCCCGTCTGAGTTACTCTTGAGTCACTGCGATACGCTGAGCCACAAGTACTTCTGCACGTCTTTGTGATAATACTAGCGTCTGAAACAAAAGGTGTTCAGAATAAGAAAAAATTAAAAATCTTGGATTCAATATAAAAACTTTACTCTGCTTCACAAAAAATTTAAGACTTGCGGATTCACCTCTTTTAAACTGGGCAATTCAAAATTCGGAAGAAATAATGTTTGTCATCAGTTGGCGAGACTTAGTTCGGCGCGCAGGCCCGTTTCGAAAGCAGTTTGCACTGGAATGTCTTTCGGACCTGCAGGCATCACTAAAACTTCGAAACCAGGAATTGATTATCACTTGTTTGCCGTTGCAGGAATTCATTGGCCATGAAATTAAAAATAGCATTCAGCAAATAGTTATTGATGAGGATGTTAATCACGAAGAATCCGTACAGTTCGAAAATATCAAAACAATATGTTTTGCAGCAAATATTAAATTGTATTCAAAAATCGATTCAACGCTCACCGATTTTCAAAAAACAGTGCCTATTTTTGAAAACAAAAGTGCAAGTAAAAATTTCACCTTCACAGAATTTCGAAAAGAAATTGAGAAAACTTTAAGCGTTCCTGCCCCCGTCGAAATGGTTGATATATTTCCTCGCCCAATGACGTGTACTCAAGCTGATTATCTAACGACTGTTCCTGCTTTGAAACAGAGTTTATCTGATCCAAAAGTCCTTTTTAAAGGTGGAGAGAGTGCGGCCCTAAAACATCTCAATGCTTATTTTAGCAAGACCGAAAATCCAATAAACTATAAAAATACACGCAATGGAATGCTTCGGTTTGAGGATTCGACTAAGTTTTCGCCGTGGCTTTCATTAGGGGGTATTAGCGCCCGCACGATTTATGCTGAACTAAAATCTTTTGAGAATAAATACGGCAGTAATGAGTCGACATACTGGATTCTTTTCGAACTACTTTGGCGCGATTACTTTAAGTACAATTCCTATCTCAACAAAGAAAAATTATTTTTAAGAAGCGGAGCTAAAAATATCAAAACGAAAATATTGCCGCATGAACTAGAAATGGATTTATTCACAAAATGGAAAGATGGCGCAACCGGCGTCGACTTTATTGACGCGAATATGCTAGAATTGAAAAAGACAGGCTGGATGTCCAATCGAGGTCGCCAAAACGTCGCTAGCTACCTTGTAAAAATTCAGAATGTTGACTGGCGTTTAGGAGCATCTTATTTTGAAGAAATGCTCATTGACTATGATTGCGCGAGCAACTGGGGAAACTGGAGCTACCTAGCAGGAGTCGGAACAGATCCTCGAGACCGAGTTTTTAATGTCGAAAGACAAGCTGAAACCTATGATCCCGAAAAGCTGTACGTTAAAAAATGGTTGCATAAAATTGCGATACGCGGAACGACGTAGTCAAAGGCGCTCGCGTTCCTTCACTTCCAGCCTTTTGTGACTCCGTCGACAGACTGGCGTGAGCACTTAAACCTGGTAGTTTTAAAACCACGTTTAGTTTCGTGCTTAAGTTGACCTTGGTTATGAATGCGCTTTCGCCACCGAATAAACGTCGATTTAGGAAGCTGGGCACGCATTAAACGAACGAATTCGTTTTCAGTTAGCCCAAACTGGGTTTCGATCGACTCAAATGTCGATCGATCTTCCCAACCCATACGAATTAAGCGGTCCATCTGATCCGGAGTGAACGAATCAATTTTGTCATTTAATTTGCGAGACAAGCCCATCTTATCCTTTTTTTTAAAATGATCTTTCATCAATATGCCCATGAAGACATCACGACATCCGGGACACTGACACGCACGAGGGTATAATACAAAAAATAAGGCTAAATAATGCTGTGGTACACGCGAATCTTGCGGACTATCGCGCCCAGTGACACTGTCCACGTCTTAGTATTAGTTGGATGAAAATTGTTTCACGGTTAGAGGCAAACTCTGCGGCACGTGGAAAGCTAGTGCCTTAACGGCACCCGTATCAAGACTGGTCCAAACTCAGCGAGTCAGTCGATCAAAGAGTCACCAGTCCAAATTCCTTTAACTTTTTATTTGCGGTTTCCACAGGGCACTTAACCCCCATGTTTGGCGTCGCCGTCCAAGCATCAATGGTTTTCACCGACTCTATCCAAGTAAGGGTGTCATAGTAACTTCTGTTTTCAAAAGTTCTCTCGACCAATATCGTTGGCTCCGGTGGATTCGCTTGGACCTCCTCACAATCTGCACCTACGCTGAAATCTGGAGTGAAGGTCACAGATAGATTAATGGCATTATTTCCCACAGGAATTACGTAGTCTTTTTTATAATAGCAAGTTCCGCTACTCGCAACAGCCGGTGTTCCAATGCGCGACCGAAAGCTGAGCTATCGGGAACTCGCAACCCTGCTTAACACCTCTCTTCCAACATTCAAACGGTGGATGACCAGAAAAGATTTCTCTTTTATGCGCCTTGAGCAGATCTGTTCGGCACTCGGAATAGAAGTGGAAGAACTTATTGTTAGTGCGCTGAAAGCTCCTGGAGGATTTCATAGCTTTAATCATGAACAAGAACTTTTTTTTCGCGCGACATCCGTCGAATCTCGCCTACTTCTTTGAACTAAAAGAAGGTTTGGCGCCAACAGAAATTAAAAAGAAGCATAATCTGAATCGCGCAACTTCGAAGGCTGCTTTATCTAAACTAGAGTCATTGGGGCTTAGTCGTCAAAAGACCTCCGGCACGATCGAAATCAAATTTAGTGGCTTGAGGCACTAGAATTAGCAGAGCAGCTGAAAACTTAGCCAAGGAAAGGCATTTCCACAAAGCCGAGTCTAAGTCCTGAGGCTGAAGAAATTAAACGCCTTCGAAAAGAAGTCGAAGATCTGAAGAATGTGAATCACATTTTGAAACGAGCCGCAGCTTTTTTCTCGCAAGGCCATCTGAAGTAAAATACAAGATGGTCGAAGAGCTAGTCCTTGAAAAACGTGACGTGAATAAGGCATGACGCCGATGGAATATGAACGACAACAACTAAACGTCGCATAATTCTCCTGTCCGTTTTTTCGGGGTAAGATCACATTACTGCGAACGTTTGAAGAATAAAGCTGTCGATTATTACAAGAATCAGTAAGTCCTAGCGGCCAAAGATTTTTTGAATCTCTCAGGCCGCCGCTTCAAGCCCCTAGTAAGGGGCCTGTCCACGAAGTAAATTGACAGTGCGTTGATAGTAACCGAGGCCGGTCACTGTAATCGTGGCTGTCCCTGCTTGCGCTTGCTGAGCAAAGAAATCCAACTGGCACTGTGCTGAAGCTTGATCTCCAAGAAGAGCCGCGCCGTAACCTAAAATCATAAATGGGTCTCGTCCGTTGGTATCATAGAGCCGATTGCACCAAGAAGGCGCCATAGCATTCAGTGTCGCTAAGGCAGTCTTGTTGGTAGCATCTGGCATTGGAACACCGAGGGCGACTGGGAAAAGTTGAGTCACTGCTCCCGGATAGAAATTATCGCTGATGCCATTTTGCCATGCAACCCCGAAACCAGAGACATTCAATCGAACTCCGTTAGAGAGATTCGAAACCGCTTGGTTGTTCATGAAAAGATAAGTTTGAATTCCGGCAGCGACAGTGGACGCCGCTTGGCCGTAAAATCCTGCATCGGCGTCTCCGACTCGCGAAAGTAGTTTTGTAAAATCATTCAGACCTTTGTAAACCTCTGTATTATCTTCTGTGTAATAAATAGGATATTTATTGAGATCCTGGAAAGTGTGAATCAAACCTGTAGGAGAATCTTTCGTCGTATCTGTCAGATTCTTTGCAGCAATCTTTTTCAAAACCTGCAGATTGGTTTCTCCGGATCCAAAAGTACTAATAGAGCTGAGCCATGCTCTGCCATCGGCATCATTACAAGCAACGTATCGGGAAGCGACTGATAGAATTGTCGAAGCATAAGAGTCATCACTGTCCTGAGGTTTCTTTGAAGAAGCCGAAGTCGCAGGAGAAGCTGGATTGGCGAAAGTGACGTCTTGAATTGTGTAACCCGGAGATGTCGCAGTCGGTTTGTCTAAGCTTGCCATGTAACTATTGAGATACTGTTTAACTTCGCTAGAGGGTAAGCGATCGATGAAGCCTAAGACTCCTAAGCTTGAAAAATACCAATTCAAATAACCAGCGGGACCTACGGTGTAGGCTCCTGCATAGGGACCGCCAGAGATATAGGATTTTTTAAACAGAGGCATTGGATCCCAACCAACCACGGCTCCAGGCTGACAGCTTGAAACAGTAGAAGGTGCTGGAGCTGGTGCAGCTGCTGGTGCTCGATCTGGTGCTGGAGCTGGAGCTGCAACTTGGGAGCTTGGAATATTCAGCGAGGTAATGGCAGAAGCCTGAGCACCGCCTGCAGCGTTTCTAGCTACCGCAAAAAAAGTGTGGGTCCCGCTGGAGAGTGAGCTTTGAGCAATGGAAATTTGATAAAGAGACACTTTCGTGGCAGCAAGTAGGATCCAGCTGTCTCGGTAGAAAGTCACTTCAATAGTTGAATCTGAAGAAGTCAGAGAAGCCGACAGCAGCACATTAGCCCCTGATAGAGCCGCCGTAACAACAGGTGAGCCCAGAGCCGCCGTAACAACAGGTGAGCCCACAGCCGAAATACTTGCGACAGGAGCTACAACCGGTAGGACAATGTTCACTGATGAAATAGATGTGGCCGCTGCAGTCCCCGATATGTCTCTAGCTACCGCAAAAAAAGTGTGGCTGCCTGCGGAAATTGTATTTGCACTTAATGAAATTTGAAATGGAGGGGTACTGCTGACGCCAACTTGGGTCCAGTTATCACGATAGAAAATAACACTGGAGACCGCGGTCGACGAAGTCACGTTGGCTGACAAGATAAAACTGCCAGTCGTAATTGTGGTGTTACTAACTGGAGCGCTGAGCTGGGCAGTAATGGCTGCAATCGCAGGCTGCAATGCAAAGAGCCCATGGCATAAAATCGTGGTTAGAAAAAACTTCCGGTACTTAGAAAACCCCTGAATCATTTTGATATCCTTTCAAGTTTGCAAACGACGTCACAGCTCATACTTCAGCAAGACCTAAGCCATGTCTCATAAGAAAACGCAGTCTTAACCTACTTGTATTGTTCGAAAAATATTAAGGTTCTAAGTCGCGATTTCTCGCGAACTGTCGAACAGTGGAATTCTGCCTATAAGTTTTTCATATATTTGAAAGCGGAAAAATACCCGCAATCCTACTCTGAGTCAGTGAGCGATTTTCGAATGGAAATCGAATGAAAGCAACATGGTCAACTGTTAAGGATTCGACTGCCTCACAGAG
>JACMRP010000068.1 GCA_014376325.1 Pseudobdellovibrionaceae bacterium | reverse complement strand
TACCATATCCTTAACACAAACAAGGAGAATGACATGCTGAACACCCTGGTTCTTGGAAGTTTAGATCGGGTTTCGACAACTCTTAGTTCGATGTACCAAATGCGGGTGAATCGCATCAACAAATTCAAACCTAAAATTGAAGTTTACACTGAAGTCGGTCCATTTATTTTAAAGACAGCTTCGAGCGGAGCAGAACTTAAAGAGGCTCTCGAGCTCCGTTATCAAGTTTTTCACCGCGAGATGATAGGTAAAACTAAAGCGACCGGCATCGATGTCGATTCGTACGACTTTCTGTGCGACCATTTGGTAATTATTGATAAAAAATCCAGTAAAATTGTTGGTACGTATAGACTGAACTGCTCCGAATTCACGAAAGATTTTTATTCGGCACGCGAGTTTGATTTGGACAATATCATGAAACAAGCCGGCACCAAGCTAGAGCTTGGACGAGCCTGCATTCACAAAGACTTCCGGCGCGGAATTGTGATCTCTTTACTCTGGCGCGGGATCGCCGAATACATGTCGCAAAGTGGAGCTCAGTTATTATTCGGGTGCGCGAGTATCAAAACTGAAAATCCAAGACAAGCTGCTTTACTGTACCGTTATTTCCAAAACAATAACCGGATTATCCCAGACTATGCAGCGGCTCCGACAAGTCCTTACGTTATGCCCAAGTTAGATCTATGGATTCAGAATTTGCAAAATCCAATGTCCGAAACCGAACTTGCTGAAGTAGAGGAATTGCTTCCGCCCCTTTGTCGAGCTTACCTTAAAATAGGCGCGTTCATCGGCGGCGAACCCGCATGGGATGCAGAGTTCAAGTGCATTGATTTCTTGACGATTCTACACAGAGAGGATTTAAATAGAACACTGTGGAAGAAATACAAGCTGGACTCCGTGGCGTCCTAAGACTTTTTATTGCGATGTTTGTGGTGGTTGGTTTTTTGATCAGCGCCACTTACATCAAGCTTCGTTACCGCGATTTGCACTCTGGAAAATTAGGCTTCGCTAAAAATTCACAGTTCTATTGCGGCATCATGTGCCGCGTTTTCAACGTCGAAGTCCGAACCAAGGGCCATCCCACCACCGATACTAATTTTTTGTACGTCGGTAACCACATGGGCTTTGTCGACATCTTTGCGGTGTCATCGCTGATTCCGGCGTTATTCATCACTTCCCAAGAAATGCGCGAGACCCCGGTGCTAGGCACGTTGTGCGAAATGGCCGGATGTATTTTTGTGGAACGTCGTAAACGTTCGCAAATCATGAATGAAGTTGGTTCACTGGCGCAAGCTCTGCGTGACGGCTATAACATCGTTTTGTATCCCGAAGCGACTTCGACAAATGGCGAACAAGTCCTGCCGTTTAAAAAAACTTTGATGACCTCGGCAGCGCAGGCAAATCGTCCAATCCAGCCGGGGGTGGTAAACTTCTTAGAAATTGATGGCGAAGCTTATTCGATGAACACTCGCGACAGTGTTTGTTGGTATGGTGAAACGGGTTTTGTTCAAGCTATCTGGCAGACGGCGAAAGCGAAGAACATCATTACCGAAGTTGAATTCCTGCCCATCTTTACCGCGACGCCAGACATGGACCGCGCCTACATCGCGGAACAAGTCCACAGCGCGGTTAAAGCCCATTACCGTCCACCAGCGCCTTACGCCGAACTCGCCCCGCTAGAAATCGCGGAAGAGTCTTAGATCCAGCCCCGTTAACTTGGTCCTAATTCCTGACACAATTCCGACAAATCTCGGTACCGAAGTCGCATATACTAAGACCCATGAAGACTGTAAATTCGCTCCACCAAACGATCGGCGTCTTTTCGGAAACTTATCGTCACCTTCGACGGGCAAAACTGCCTAATGCTGACGTCCCACAGATAAAGTCTGACTGGGTCCAACAGATTTTAGAGACTCTCAAAGTGGAAGTGGAAATCAAAGGCACACCGAGCGCATCTAACTCGGTTTTGTTCCTCGGAAACCACATCAGCTATTTGGACATTCCTTTGCTTATGAACTGCCTGCCCGAAATCTCTTTCGTCGCGAAACAAGAGATCAGCGCGTGGCCGATCTTCGGTGACGCCGCAAAACATATGCAAACGGTTTTCGTAAAACGCGAAAATTCAAATTCCCGCCAATCTGCACGTCAGGCCGTGCAAGATGCCCTGACCAACGGAAAACGTGTCGTAATTTTTCCGTCGGGCACAACTTGCGTCGACGAAAAAAAGTCATGGCGTCGTGGCGCTTTCGAAATCGCGCATGCGGCGGACGTCTGGGTGCAGCCATTTCGTATCACGTACACACCGCTGCGGGCAGTGGCTTATATCGACCGAGATTTTTTCCCGTTTCATCTATATAATTTAGTCGGTGGCAAAAAGATCGAAGCGTGCGTTGAATTTCATACACCAGTGAAAATGTCGGATCCAGCGATGGACACACTTTACTGGCAGTATTGGTCACAAGGAATTATTTCTTAGTTTTTTTCAAATCGGCAAGGTTCATCACGATCACGGCGGCGACCAGTATCAGACAGCCGCAAATTTGGATCGCATTCAATCTCGAGCCCAGAAAAATCCAGTTCACCGTAACCGCAGTCACAGGATAAAATAGTTCGAGCCAACAGGCGACGCTGGCTTTGGTCACTCGCATTCCTCGATAATAAATAAAAAGCGCGAGCAGGCCCGGGATTAGGGCCAGTCCCAGAAATCTAGGCAGATCAACGGCCAACTGCGATGAAGCGGAACCAAGTTCGCCGATCCACAACGGAAATGCCGCCAGCATCAAGATCGCGCCGATGGCGTAGCGAACGGCCGTCACTAGCCAAAATGAGTGGCGAACGCTGACGTATCGTCCAGCGGTTGTGCCAAGGCCCCAAAGGATCGCCGCAATCAGCGCAAAACCGGCTGCGGTGACGTCCCTTGAATGAAAAGAAAGTTCCGTCGTATTGCCGAAGGCAACCATCAAAGATCCCGCTATTGCTACGACCGCCAGCGGAACATAATTCTTCGGCAATCGCTCCTTCAGGATAACGGCCGCCGAAAAAATTGCGAAGAACGGCTGCACTTTTTGTATCAGGATCGGAATCGAATAATTCGAAGTCGAAGAAAAC
Organism: Pseudobdellovibrionaceae bacterium; assembly: GCA_014376325.1. Next base: position 7,813 of record JACMRP010000068.1, on the reverse strand, counting down.
GCGTAGGTAAATGCCACCATCGCTAAAACATTACTCGCGATCGAAATGAAAGAGAAAACCGCCCAGTCTTTCTTAGAAAGACCTCGCAACTCCTGACGGAATACCCATAAAATTGGCAGTACCGCCGCGAGGCAAATCATTTGGGAAATGAAGACGATGAAGGTGACAGAGTACCTTCCGATGAGCTCACTTCGGAAAAGCGCGTCCAGCGCCCACATTGAAGCGCCGACCGCGACTAGGTAACTGCCGGTGAATCGTTGCGGAGTTTTAGTTATTAACAATGACGTCGAGGGATTTCTGAGCAAGGTCGGCCTCTTCCATCAATCTTAGTAGGTCTTCTTCTTGTGCGTAAATCTTCGCCGAAAGTTCATGCAGTTCTTTCGCGAGCGTTTGTGCTTGGGGTCCCGTCATCGTCAGCAACTGACCAGTTATTTCGACTTGCTTCTTTTGATGCGTGTCTAATTTTTTTTCGATGTCTTTGATTTCTTTTTGAACTTTCTTAAGGAGCGTATCTAGGCGCTTTTTTTCTTCTTTAAGATTGTACTTAGGGGCGATTTCGCCAGATTTTTTTCCGCCAGCACCTTGGCTGATGAAGCCCTCGGTCTCGGACGCTTGATAGGTCTCCGACAGGAAGCCCTTCTGGACGCTCCAAACGTATTCGTCGTAGGTTCCGGGGTATAGATGCAAGTCGCCGTTTTTGATTTCAAGAATCTGGTTCGCGATGCGACTGATGAAGGCACGATCATGGCTGACCGCAATGACGCTGCCTTCGTATCTGGCCAGCGCTTCGGTCATCGCTTCGACGGTGTCGAAGTCCAAGTGATTCGTGGGCTCGTCCAGTAAAAGCAGTGGCGCGCGCTTTAGTAAGATTTGCCCGAGGGCCACACGGGACTTTTCGCCGCCCGACAGGACTTTGACTTTTTTACGAACCGCTTCGCCCGCGAATAACAATGAGCCCGCAATATTCAGAACTTCTTGTTGCGAAACGGACGGATGAGCTTCCGCTATCAAACACTGAATCACGGTTGATTCCGGATCTAATTGCTCAGAAATATGCTGAGAAAAATAAGCAAGCGATACGTTTAGTCCGAATCCGATTTCCCCTTGTAGCAACGGGATTTGTTGGCCCAAGGATTTTAACAAAGTCGATTTGCCTGCGCCATTGACGCCGACGATGCCCAAGTGCTTGCCACGCTCTAAACGAAGCGCCACTTTTTTAAGGATGGTTTTGCCGGGGTATCCGCATTCGGCGTCTTTTAAAAACAAAATCTCTTTGCCGGTTTTAGTCGGCGTCGGAATTTGGATCGTTGCGCGCAACGGTAAATCTTTTACTTCGATTTTTTCCATCTTATCAAGAGTGCGCAAGCGGCTTTGCGCTTGTTTCGCCTTCGAGGCCTTCGCTCCGAAGCGGGTCACAAATTCCATGACGGATTTTCTTTTATTTTCTTGATTCATGATCTGCTTTTGCAGAATTTCGTTCAGCATGGCTTTTTGTTCGAAGTAATCGTCCAAATTCCCGGCGTACTTCGTGATGTCTCCGCCTTCAACTTCAACGATATGATGAGTCGTACGCCGTAAAAATTCGCGGTCATGCGAAATCATCAAGAACGCGCCTTCAAAATCTTGAAGGAAGCGTTCGAAGACCAGTAAAGTTTCTAAATCCAAAAAGTTCGTTGGTTCATCTAGAAGCAATAAGTTCGGCTCTTGGCCAATCAGGAAAAGTAATTTCACACGCATGCGGTAACCACCGCTGAGCAATGCGAGCTTCGATTGAAAGTGCGCCTCGGTCAGGCCTAGTTTCAAGCCGAGCTGTTTTAATTCCCAGATTGGCTTCAAACATTCTTTTTCAAGATATTCTTCAACGACCTGTTCAACGTCCCACTCGGCTTCTTGTTCCAAGTAGCCCATGCGCAATTCTTTTGAGCGTGTGACCTGACCCTCGTCCAAGGTTTCTTGGTTGGCGAAGATTTTGAACATCGTAGTTTTACCGGCGCCATTGGGGCCGATCACGCCGACGTGTTCGCCTTCGTTGATCGCAAAGCTTGCGTCTTTAAAAAGATTCCGAGCGCCGTAGCCTTTGGCGCCATTTTGTAACTGAATTAACGTTATACCCATTATTTATGTCTACGCTCTTCGCGGACTTCTTTCACGCGATTTTTTTCATCAACGAAAACGACGGTCGGTTTGTGTTTTGGGGCTTCGGCTGCGGTCATGCCACAATAAGCGACAATGATGACCAGATCACCTCTTTGAACGTGGCGGGCGGCCGCTCCGTTCAAGCAGATCTCGCCTTTTTTACCTTCGATCACGTAAGTCGAAAATCGTGCGCCATTATTGCAATTGTAAATATCCACCCGCTCGTTGAGGAATAAACCCGCCTGCTTAATAAGTTTCGGATCAATCGAGACGGAGCCTTCGTAAGTCAGATCGGCATCGGTCACGGTGGCTCTATGGATTTTGCATTTCATCATCGTTACATTCATATTAGGCTCCATTCCAGCTAGGCATTCATTTTGATCGAGTAGAGTAAACCCTTTAGAACCAGGTCCGAGTGAACGACATCGAAGATCTTTTCGCGCTCGAACAAGTTGGCGAATCCACCGGTGCCGATGATAAATGGCTTATCGCCTTCAAAACATTCATGAGAAATGCGTTCGCTGATTTCTTTGATGGTTCCGATGTGTCCGTAATATAATCCAGACTGGATGCTTTCGATGGTCGATCGGCCGAGCGCTTCGTGCAACGAGACGATTTCAACCGTTGGCAGTTTGGAAGTTTTTGCTTCGAGTGCCTCCATACTGAGCTTTAGTCCGGCAACAATCGATCCACCGAGATAGTCTTTTTCTTTCGAGATCGCGCAAAAAGTGGTAGCGGTGCCTAGGTCCACGATGATCAAATTTGTATTCGGATACAGATGAGTCGCCGCAATCGAGTTCGCGATTCGATCCGCACCGACTTCGACAGGATTTCGATATTTAATCTTTAGACCTGTTTTGACCCCCGCCTGTAAAATAAACGGATTCACGTCAAAATATTTTTTGCAGGCGCCACGCAATGAATAAATGACGTCGGGGACGACGGAGCAAAATGCGATCTGTTTAACTTTTTTGGGATCCAGGTCATTTTCACGAAGGACTGTTCGCAAGAAAACGCCGACCTCATCAGATGATGATCCTTGTTTCGAATTGCGGCGGAATGAAAGAAGCATCTTTTCTTTTTCGAAGACGCCGCCATAAATTTGGCTGTTGCCAACATCAAGTGCGAGGATCATGAGTTCTCCTTCAGGTAATTCTGAGCAAGCTCTGCGGTCAGAGCTTGGATGTTTTCGACCGGGACTATGGATTCTTTCCCGTACAATGTAAACGTGTGTCGTTGTTGAGACTTGTCGACCTCTGAAATATCATTGTGAACGACAAAATCAGCTTTCGAATTAGTAAACAACTTCGTGACGGCGGCAACGCGCTCGTCGGCCGTGGCTTTGCTGGTTAACTTAAAAGCGACTAGCTTCATCTTTGGATTTCGGCTTTCGGTTTTTATCTGACCAACAATCTTTGGGTTATTTTTAAAATGAATCGTGAGTTTGTCGTCGGATCTAATTTTGCTGAATTCGCCAGGCGCGTATTTACGACCATTCAGTTCAAAGCTCTCGACCGAAAAATCACTGACGGCGGCCGTATGCACAACCAAGTCAAATTCGCGCTCAGACAAAAGCGCTTTCATTGCGTCTTGCAGCGAAGCGAACGAAGTGAACGTCGACTGAGTCACGCGTCCGTCGGAGGCCTTCGCATTCAAAGCGCGAAGTAAATGAACGTCGGCACCAAAATCCGCAAGCAGTTCAGCGATCTTTGCACCAGTTTCACCAGTACTCACATTCGAAATGACCCGAACATCATCGATGGGCTCCATCGTCCCACCAGCAGTCACCAAAACCCGAAAAGGAAGCAGGTCGCTTTTCCGGAAAAGAACCTCCGGCAGAATGCCGGGCTTTGCCCGGACGCTTTTCCAACTCTCCTGCGTTGTGGTGGAGTTAGGGAGGCGGGACTGAATTTCTTTTTGCATCAAGTCTGGATCGAGTAGCTTTCCGAAGCCGGTTTCGCCGCAGGCAAGGACGCCCGAAGCGGTTTCGAGAATTTCGACCCCGATCTCTTTTAGTTTTTGAATCGATTTTTGCGTTATGGGGTGCAGGTACATACTGGTGTTCATCGCTGGCGCAATTAGGAAGGGCTTCTTGAAGTCGTGAGCAAGGAACAATGTAGTCAGTAAATCATCGCCTACACCTTGCGCGATTTTATTGACGTAATTCGCGGTCGCCGGAGCCACGATAATTAAATCGGCCCAACGCATAAGATGAATATGATCCATCACGTTGCCGGCAGCGTACAGATCGCTGATAACACTTTTACTCGTAAGTCCTTCGAAAGTCGCGTTGCCAACGAATTGCAAAGCGGCCGGAGAGGCGACAACCTGCACTTCGCAGTCGGCCTGCACCAAGCGCGAAATAACTTGGCAAGCTTTGTAGCAAGCAATGGACCCAGTTAAAATAAATAAAACCTTAGACTTGGACATTGTCGATCAACCTTACTTCGCCAAGAAAAACCGCGACGAAACGGCGTCCACGCATGTCCGTCACGTAATCCACTTTAAAACCTTGGGAAGTTAAAATTTGTGAGGCTTCGCTGGCGTCCTTCGCTTGCTTCATCGCTTTATAAATCCATGGAGCCTTTTGGCGTTGTTCCGGAGTTAGGCGGGTATTGCGCGAGCTCATCGCGAGCCCATCGCTTTCTCGCAAAGTCGGCACCGGCACGATGATAAGGTCCAAGAAAAATGCGCGAGCCATTCCTTGAATCAAGGTCAGCTGCTGAAAATCTTTTTCTCCGAAGTAAGCCTTGGTTGGAGAAATAATGTTAAATAATCGCATAACGACCGAAAGCACCCCGTCGAAGTGGCCGGGGCGGCTTCGACCGCACAATAAGTTGCTGAATTCATTTTCGATGACTTTGTAATGATAATTGTCTGGGTACATTTCTTCGAAGCGGGGATAAAAGACGACGTCGACACCGTTTGCCGTCGCCATTGCTAGATCCGCGTCCCAGGTAAGTGGGTACTTTTCAAAATCCTTAGGATCATTGAACTGAGTGGGATTCACAAAAATACTTAAAACAGAAACTTCGTTTTCATCACGCGAGCGCTTGAGCAAACTTTCGTGACCCGCATGCAACGCGCCCATCGTCGCGACGAAACCGACGTTCTGGCCTGCCTGATCGCGTCGCCACTGTTTAAATTCCTGAGGACTGCGGATGACTTTGGTCATTTATAGCTCTCTTTCTCAGTGGGGAATTCTTTGTGGATAACGTCCGAGTGGTATTTATTAAACGCCTTCTGCATTTCTTCAAAGCCGTTGAAGTACTGACGCAAAAACTTTGGTTTGAATCCTTGATTCATCCCCAGCATATCTTGCAGCACCAACACCTGGCCGTCGCAATCAATACCGGCACCGATTCCGATCGTTGGAATTTCTAGCTCTTTAGAAATGGACTGAGCTAAATGCGATGGCACGCATTCTAGCACGACGCCGAAGCAACCAGCGTCTTGAAGTTGACGTGCTTGTAACTGAATCGCCTTCTGCGCTTTTTCGTCTTTGCCTTGAACTTTAAAGCCGCCCAGTTGATTGACGGATTGCGGAGTCATGCCCAAATGCCCCATCACCGGAGCGCCGGAAGCCACGCAGTGTCGGACCACTTCGAGATTTCCGTCAGCGCCTTCGAGTTTGACGGCTTGAGCCCCGGCCTTCATCAAGGCTTCGACGGCATTCATGTTTTCCGTTAGCGATTTTCGGTAAGACATGAATGGCAGATCAGCGATGATAAGTTTTTTAGGCGCTCCGCGAACGACCGCGGCAGTATGCAGCGCCATCATTTCGACAGAGGCATTTAATGTTGTATTGAATCCATGCATTACCATAGCGAGGCTGTCGCCTACCAACAGGCAATCGACGTCGGATCCGTCCAAGATGCGGGCGAAAGTAAAGTCGTAGCAAGTAACCATCGATATTTTTTGGCCCTTAGTTTTTTTGGCTTGGAAATCTAGTATGGTCATAACAGTGCCTCCACGAAAGAGAGATAAATTTTCTGAAAGGCATCGCCCTCCAGAGATTCTAAATTTTTATTAATGGTCGCCAACTCTTTTCGCGCCAGCGGTCCGGTAAACGCGCTTGCGGGATCACGCAAAGTATTTGCAAGAACGGTTTCTAAATAAACGTTCGCGGCTTCGGGGGCGATGCCGAGCTTTGCAAATTCAGCGAACATCTTTTGCCACAGAATCACCGGGAAGTTACCACCCATCACGCACATCGCGTGGTACAGCGCTTTTTTCTCTGGAGCTAAGAGAGCAAACGCATTCGGTAAGCCAGGGAGTGCCGCGGCCAAGTCGGGCGCACCCGTTAAAGCGAAGTGAATTCGCCGGTAAGTTTCTAGCTCGTAAAGGTCTGGCCCGAAGCTCATCAGCGGATGGGCCGCGATCACTTCTTCGACGTTCAGCGCGCCAGAAAAGTGCACAACTTTTTTATCCAAACCGGCAAGATACTTGCGATAAAAACTTTCGATCGCACCGTCCGAAATGGCGAGAAGAACGTGGGAAGCATCGGAGATTTTTTTATGAATTAGATGAGGATATTGCGATCGATCCCAGCTCGAGAACGGAAGCTCGAGTAAATTCAGATAATGAATTAAGTGCTTAGCAAGTTTGCCTGCACCAACAATTAGAAACATAATTTCACCTTGGTACCTGTCCGGAATAATCCCTGATCAAGTCCATTTAACTTGAACGTACCTTAGCAGTTTTTTAGTGAAAAACAATCATATCTTGATCTGTCCCTAGTCAGGGTGTTAACTCGATCGTTATGAAATACCTCTACTGGATATGCACTACGATCGTCTTGTTACTCGGTGTCGGATTCTCTGTTTTTATGGGCATTCAACCAAAGAGCGTTCCCAAAATCAGGTACAGTCATTTTGAGCATCCCGATAAGCTAGCGGACGCAATTATTCTGAGAATGAATCAAGAGCTCAAGGGATACCCATTAATTATGCTCGGCGTGATGCCGGGGCGCCCCCACGACCTCGAAGTTTGGAAGGCATTCCTTGCTCAGAGCAGCGTTCCGGGTGTTCAGTACCAAGCGCTCGTCATCGATCCTGAGTTACCGGGAGCAGCTGAAATGTTTCCGAGCGCGGTTAAGATCGACTTAAAAAGAGAGCTCGATCGCTTTATTGAGGGCGCAAAAAATGCGCGAACTCAGGGGATCCGCATGGCCGTCATCGCACCGACAATTTACACAACGCAAATTCTGAAAGAAAACCCATCCGGCGTTATCATCAAGACGACGGATCTGAGGCCGGCAAGTTTTTCGATCATGGGATTTGCGCGCAATCCTGAAGAAGAACAGAAGCAAGAAATTCGTTGCGTGATGGGCGAAGGCGATCGCGATGGTCTAGGACCACTCGGTTGCGTCGCGCAAAACAAGGCGCGCTTGTCTTACCGCAAAGAAGCGGACCCAGCTAAATTCGAAGGACTCATGGACCTCGTTGGTGAACGGGACTACTTAATCCTTTTCAACGCTCCTTAAAGGTGGAAAAATCCTTGGACCAACCGAGGAGCATTCCATGTCAGATAATCGCGGGTATTATTCTCAGCCCACTATTCATAACGACACCATCGTCTTTGTTTCCGACGACGATTTGTGGAGCGTCACGAAGTCTGGAGGCCTTGCGAAGCGCCTCACCGCGAACGTCGGGACGGCTTCGTCCCCAAGACTTTC
>JACMRP010000067.1 GCA_014376325.1 Pseudobdellovibrionaceae bacterium | reverse complement strand
TTTGTTGGTTTGCCATTTGCGCAAGCTCAGCAAAGCGTGCCAGAGGTTGTGCCGGGCGAATATATCGTCAAGCTCAAGTCCATGGCGGGTCCTTCCGGCGTGCTCTCAAAGATGCAGGGCAAAGTTGCCTTGAAAGGTTCTTTCCCGCGAATGAACGTTTACCATATGTCGTTGAAGGCAGGTCCAGATCAGGCTGCGAGTTACGACGAATTAGTCAGTGATCCCGACGTCGAATACGTCGAACCAAATTACATCTTTAGAAAAGCAGATTTCGAAAATCCGGCTCAGCCAGCCGATCAAGAAGCGGGTCTTGGAAGTCCGGCGCAAGTATTTGCAAACGGCGAGGCCCAAGCGTTAGAGCAATACTCTGCCGCCTCAACTGCCTATTCGCAATCGGGCGCTGCGGTGAAAGTCGTCGAAGCCTGGAATGCAGAATCCACCAGCACCGTTCGACCGATCGTTGCGATCGTCGACACGGGTCTTGATAAAAATCATCCGGTATTCGTTAATTCCAGCGCCGTTTGGACCAACACACGAGAAATTCCTAATAACGGAGTTGATGACGATTACAACGGTTACATCGACGACGTGAATGGGTGGAACTTTATCGATAACTCTCCGAATTTTATGGATGACGATGGGCACGGGACGCACGTTGCCGGAATCATCGTTGGTACCAGCTTAAATATTTTATCTACACCGGTGACCGAGACCGCAAAGATGCGGATCATGCCGTTGAAATTTCTAGATGCGAACGGCTCGGGCACGACTTCGAACGCGATCAGCGCAATTTATTATGCCGTGAACAATGGCGCGCAAGTTATCAATAACTCTTGGGGCGGAAGTTCATACAGCCGCGCCCTTCACGAGGCTTTGACTTTCGCTTACTCGAATCGTGTTTTTATCGCCTCTGCGGCAGGTAATAATAGTAAAAATAACGACAGCGTCACGATGTATCCTGCCAATTACGATGTACCAAGCAATATGTCTGTCGCTGCGACAACGGACTACGATTATCTCGCAAGCTTTTCAAACTTCGGCGCACAATCGGTTCATATCGCAAGTCCCGGTGTTTTGATTTTGAGTACGTTGCCGAACAATCGTACCGGAACTATGTCCGGCACAAGCATGGCGACTCCGTTCGTTTCCGGAATGGCGGCTTTGGCTTTAAGAGAAGCGCCGCAATTAACCGGTTACCAAGTTAAAAATCTAATCATGGCTAGCGCCGACGTTGTTCCAAGTTTAGTTGGTAAAGTGTCCAGCTCTGCGCGAATCAATTCTTACGCACTGATCGCCAGGTCGCTATCGAGTACTTCGACGGTTGCATCGCAGCCAAATTATTCTCCGGTATATCAAGCGGACGCGCGCAGTACGGCGAGTACGCCAAAGACCGGTTGCGGATTAATTTCGGCAGCGGCTTTGCGTGGACCGGGCTCGGGCGACGCCAGTGGTGGTGCCTTCGATGCAGCGGGCGTGCTTGCCGGCCTGATGTTAATACCCGTGATCATTTGGGCGGTCCTACGTCAGCGAGCCCTTGCAAAGGCGGCTAGTGATCCTGCGAACAGACGCCGCTTCGAACGTTTCCGTATGGATTCAGACATCCGAGTCAAAGTTGGCGACCGGGAACTCGTGGGCTCACTGCGAACAATCTCTCTTGGTGGAGCATCGTTCAGCGCGGACGAAGCGCTCGAAAAAGGCGGCATCATCACCATGAAAATCTCGAGCCCCGATGGCCGCGACATGCTCGAGGTCCAAGGTCAGGTCGTGTGGAACGAAGCGAACGGCGCTTACGGAGTCCAGTTCGCTGGAGCCGAACAGTCCGCACTCACCATGATCCAGCAATGGACCAAAAACTTAATGAAAGCATAAAGCTCCTCTCATAAACCACTTGAACACCTGAAAGGGCTTCGCAAAAACGAAGCCCTTTTTTTTAGCTGGACCGGATTGACAGGAGCGGGGCAGAAGCTCGATCCTGTTTATGGGTCGTTCACAGAGGGGTTTTTATGATTAAAATCATTTCGGCAATTTCAACTTTGGTATTTGCAACGTCCGCGTTTGCGGGAAATCGGGCGATTGAATTGAGCGTCGATCTTTCGTTGAACGGCAAACACATCATGTCGCCGACGATCCTAATGAAAGACGGAGAAAAAACCACGGTGACCTCTGGCCACGGTGCAGACCGTACTTACATGGAAGTCATCGCGACGGAAAAAACTCTGAACAATAAAAAAGCCGTGCACATGAACTTCGTCGTTGGAACTTTCACCGCTAGCGGCCGCAAGACCGTGCTTGCAAGCTCAACCCTGATCACGCGCGATAACAATCGTGGAGAAATTCAGACGACAGAAAAAGACGGGGAGACCGTAGTGATCTCCGCAAAACCGACGATGAAATAGTTTTCTTAAAGCAGAACGCCCTTCAGAACCGCACTCGCGACCGAGAAGTAAATCACTAATCCCGTGACGTCCACGAGAGTCGCGACTGCCGGGGCAGAAGCTGAGGCAGGGTCGAAGCGCATCTTCTTCAGCAAGAAGGGCAGCATGGACCCAGACAAGGTTCCCCACAACACAACGCCGATGATGCTAATCGAAACGGTGATCGCCACGAGCACGTAATGCGGACCGTACAACTGTTCGCGTGCCGGCCACAACAAAATCCGCGTAAGGCCCACTAAACTTAAGCACGAACCGAGTGCTAGCCCCGTCAGTAATTCGCGGCCCAGAACCCGCCACCAGTCACGCATACGGACTTCGCCCAGCGCCATCGCGCGGATGATCAGCGTACTTGCCTGGGATCCAGAGTTTCCACCCGAGCTAATAATTAAAGGAATGAAAAGTGCGAGCACGACCGCGCGCTCAATCTCGGACTGAAAGTACCCCATCGCGGTGGCCGTAAACATTTCGCCCAAAAACAAAATCAAAAGCCAGCCCGCGCGCTTCTTGATCATATTCAGGAGAGAGATCTTCATGTACGGCGCATCGAGAGCTTCGACGCCCCCGAGTTTGTGAATATCTTCGGTCGCTTCTTCTTGAATCACGCTCGCCACGTCATCGAACGTGACGATACCGACCATCTGGTTTTGCGCGTTGATGACCGGGATCGCCATCAGATCTTGGCTAGAAAAGATTTTACCGATGTGCTCTTGATCCGTATCGACCGGGACCTTGACCATATCGGTGGTCATGATGTCTTTGATTTTTTTCTCTGGCGTCGAAGCAAACAATTCCCGGAACGAGACAACCCCGAGCAAGCTCTGGTCCGTATCCAAAACGTAAGCGTAATAAATGGTCTCGACCGAGGTCTTTGCTTGAATGCGAATGTAACTGATCGCTTCGTCGACGCTCATCGAAGGGCGGAGGCGGATGAAGCGAGAACTCATCAAGCCGCCCGCATTGTCTTCTGCGTAGGCAAGCAGCGCGATCACTTCGCGTTTAGTCTGTGGGTCCAACAGTGACAATACGTCATCGCGATGTTCAGGACCCATTTCCTGAATCAAATCGGCAACGTCATCGGGCGCAAGCAGACGAACCCAAGAGCGGGTCTCTAGCGGGCTTGCTTCCGATAGCAGCTCAACCTGGTCGTGGACTTTAAGGCTTAAAAAAAGTTCTTCCGCTTCGGTCCGCGGGAGTTCCTTGAATTTGGTTCTTCGTTCGTGAGCGCTGAGCGCCGACCAATTTTCAAAAAGATCGAAGAACTGTTCTTCGGTATGAGAAAGCGGTTGAGAATTGGACATTGAAGCCGATTTCTCAGAAGGGCTATTAGAGCCGTTCTCAGAATCGGAAGCGCCAGAACCTGGGAGGTTTTTATTATCGGAGTCCATGCAACCACCTCGAAGCTTAGACATTTGGTTTTAGCCAGTTGAGCCTTTGTACTGTGTTCTTTTATCGACCGCAACCCTTTAATTCTTAACGGCGATTTTAACTTATGCCTCGGAATTCGCTAAATTGGTGGCTTCAAACAGCGGCAAGACTTCGTGGGTCGGCCCGATTTTTTGGATTTCCCCATTGTGTAGCCAAAGTATGCGGTCACACTTCTGCAAGGTCGACAATCGGTGAGCGATAATGATCTGCGTGCGGTCCGCAAAAAACTCTTCCGTCGCCTTGACCAAAATCTCTTCGGACTGGGGATCCACAGAGCTAGTCGCCTCATCCATAATCACGATTGGGGCTTGCTGAAGTAAACAACGGGCCATGCATAACAGTTGCCTCTCTCCCAATGAAAGATTCTTTCCGCGCTCTTCGATTTTCATGTGGAGGGTGTCCCTTTGCTCCAGCACCCACTCCTTCAGCCCGACTTGGTCCAGCACTTCGAGCAGTCGCTCATCTGGCAAGGTCCCATCAATGTCCAGATTGCTGCTTAAAGTTCCCTGAAACAAAACCGGGTCTTGAGATATAAACGCGATGGATCGGCGGTACAAATTGAGGTCGATGCCCGAAGCCGCGGCGGAAGTTTTTGGACTATTCCCGTTGATCGCGATCCGCCCCGCATGAATCGGGTACAGATAAAACAAAGCCTGAATCAAACTTGATTTACCGCTGCCGGTGCGCCCGACGATTCCTAAACGTTCGCCGGCCTTCACTTCAAATTGAAGGTTCTTCAGCACCCATGGCAAATCCTCGCGGTACTTGAACCAAAGACCTTCGACTTGCACCGAAGCGTTGCGATCGTTCGTCAGCCGTCGGTTGTGAAGATACTTTTCAAGCTTGGGATCGTAACGGGGATGGTCCGTCGCGAACGTTGCGGTCGACGGAAGCAAATTGCCGTCTTCGATGTCTTTACGCAGATACTGATCTAGTCTTTCGACGCCGATCATCGCTTCTTCAAACTGCGTGAGCCACTCAAAAAACATTTGCACCGTATTGCCGGAAAGAGCGATGAACGTAAATGCAACCCCCACGGACCCCACCGAGATCATCCCCGCGTGAATCAAATAATATGCAGAAATCCCGGTTACTAAAAGCAACAACGCCGAAAGGCTATTCATTTGCAGCGAAAACCCGATCACCCGGCCGGTCGTTTTCAATTTCTGATTGAGAAAATAATTATCGAGACGGTGAAATCGATCCATAAAAGAATCTTGCCGCGCAAAAGAACGGATGGTGCTCGCGCCCTGAGTCGTCTCTGCAAAATGGGCAATGGAAGGAGAGCGGCTTGCCGAAAGTTCTCTGCGGGCCGTGCGCAAGCGTTTGCGGTTCAGTCGGTACACCACAAAATTCAGAATCCCGATCATCACGACAAAAACCAGATAAATGGGACTTGCCACCGTGATCAACAGAATCATGACGGCCAAATCAAAGATGATCGATACAAATTCCGCAAGGGGACCGCCAAACAACCGAAAGACGTTCCCGTAGTCGCTCGAAAACCTCGTGATGATTCTGCCGGCCGGTGTCGCATCAAAAAAACTCATCGGCAAACGCGATGTTCGCAAGGTGACTTCGTCGTATATTTTGCTGATGGCCTGTGCGGACATTCGTGAAAACACAATCCGAAAATAGCTGGTCATCAAAAACCCGAACGCCGCCATAACGGAAAGCAAAATAATAAATTTATCGGAGTTAAAATCCGCAAAAATTCCAGGGACGGGCCGGCAGTGGACCGCGGTTTTAGGATCGCAAAAAGTGTCGACCCAAATGCCGATCACGTTCGCATTCGCTAGCAGAAGCATGCGGCCGAAAAAACCGATCACGAAAGTTAAAATCGTACCGCCTAAAAACGGCCGGTAAGCTTCGTACAAAGTTTTAAACACGGCGGGACTGTAGCCCGACTCCGATGTGTGTTCGCCGTCAGAAAAGTATTTAGGCTTTGGTGCCGACTTCGCCGTTGTTCTGGCCATCACTTCCCCCTTTCTGCATGCGGGTTTCGACGGTCTGGGTGTAGTTCCGGAATTCAAGGCTGCGGGACATCAGTTCCTGAAATGTTCCGGTGTCCAAGATTCGGCCTTCTTGCATGAAGACGATTCGATCGACACGATTTAAAATCGTCAGTCGATGCGTGACCAGCAACCGAGTCCGTTCGTGCCAAGCGCCGTCTAACAACTGCGTAAAAAGTTTTTCTTCCGTATCGACGTCGACCGCGCTGAGACAGTCGTCCAATAACAAAATCGGTGCGCGATGATAATGAACGCGCGCGAGACTGACACGTTGTTTTTGCCCACCGGACAGATTCACGCCGCGTTCGCCGATTTCGGTCGACAGCCCATTTTCGACGCGTTCATTGAAGACCTCAAACTGGGCGAGCCGCAAAGATTCTTCGATGCGCGGATCGCCTTCGGGCTCGATGTCGTATAAGAAAGCCACATTTTCGCGAAGGCTCGCGCTCATGATGAAGCCTTCTTGCGGAACGTAGGCGTAATTTCCACGAAGTTCATTCAGTGACATCGCGCCGGCACTTCGACCGTCGATAAGGTATTCATCCATGCCGGCTCCGGTTTCGCCGAGCAGCGACAGCAGCAACATCGATTTGCCCGCGCCCACTTCGCCCACGATCGCCACAAATTCGCGTTCGTGGATTTGCAAGTCGATCCCACTTAAGATTTGTTTTCCGCCAATTTGCAGATGGAGATTTTTAACTTCTAACACGAGGTCACTGCTTGCGGCACCGAGCGGACCAGTTTCGTCCTCGGATTCACTCAAGGTGGCGGGCTGCTCCGCTGACTGGTCGTTGGTGATGCGGAGGTAAGACTCTAAACGCTGCATTGAGGTCCAAGCATCAAAGCCAAAGGTAAAAAACCACGGCATTTGCCTAAACGGTCTAGTTAAAAAGACGCCGACGATCCACAGAAGAGCCAGAAGCTCGCCGCCCGTGATGGTGTGCTTCGAATAATAAATCAACGACGCCAGGGTCACGACATTCAGCACGAACGTCACGGAAGACGCGACGGAATTCATCATCTGTCCGTTCGTGACCATGGCGACGCGATTCGTGGTTTCAACTTGGCGTTTGGTAAAAATGTTTTTTTCAAAATAATGTATCCAGCCGAGGATCCGGATGGTGCGAATGTTTTGCACCCACTCGTTGACCAGTCCGATGCGCTCGCCAGCCAGTTTTTTGAACTGGTAAAAAAACTTCGATTGCCGGAAAGCCATCGCGGTATTAATTGCGGTAATTGCGATCATCATGAACAAAGTCGGTACTAACGGAATATCGTACATCATCGAAATCGCGAAAGGCGCCAGGATCAACGGAAACAAGGTTGAGGCACCATTCGGCAATGTCTGTTCAAGAAACATCGTAGAGCCTGGAACGTCGGTCGCGTAGATTTGGATAATTTCACCCACGGGACGGTGGCTCATGGTGTCGACCCTGAGCTGAAGAGTCTGGCGATACAAGCGCTCCGACAAAACCGATTGCATCAAAATGGATTCGCGCATGCCTAAATAATTTGTTAGCTGTGAAAAACCTTGCGCGAAAAGAACGCTCGCGAAGGCGAGTAAAATTAAAATCAAAGCGGTCGTCTTTATTCCCCAAGGAAGATGGCTATCTATGCCGGTCAGTTGGTCGACGAATAATTTTTGAAAGTAGGGAGCGAACAAACCAAATACGGTCGCCGTCAACGAGCTTACGATGATCATCATGCGGGCAGAAATACGGGTGAAAAGAACATCGTAAATAAGAGGTCTCATTGCACAGAACTCTAGCCCACCGGAAAGTCGAAGTTAACTAAAAATCCGTCCGAAACCAACCGGTTAAACTGCTTCGAATTTGGAAGCAGGGCAGAACTTCGTGCGGGATCACGTCACTTTTAAAAAGCACCAGACGGCCCATTCGTGGGGATACCAAAGCAACTTCCTTATCGGGATCGTCGGGGGAAAAAAGTCGAAGTTGTCCGCCTTCGGCATCCTTCCAATCCGGATTCAGGTAGAGCACCAAAGAGATCTTTCGCTCATTTTGACCGCGGTGCTGATCAAGATGCTTTTGGTAACCATTGCCGGCCGGGTAGCGGGCAAAATGAAACTCTTCACTTTTTA
>JACMRP010000066.1 GCA_014376325.1 Pseudobdellovibrionaceae bacterium | reverse complement strand
GGACCGGTGGCGATGCCGTGGGCGCACTGATGGAAGCATGTCCGATCCGATTGCGCCCGATCATCATGACTTCGATCGCGACCATCGCGGCGGCAATCCCGTCTGCACTCGCGCTGGGTGCGGGCGCTGAGGCTTACCGTCCGATGGCGATTACGATCATCGGTGGTGTGTTGTTATCCACCGTTCTGACTTTGTACGTAGTGCCTTGCGTGTATGCGGTCTTGGACAGATTTCGCAAGCGGGACGAGAGTCGACTGAAGGTCAAAGAGGCCTTCAAACGGGTCGGCAATCAGAATCTCGACGAGGATTAGGATCGGGATTGTTGGCGGCGTCGATGTGGCCGGGGTTCGAGTGGGAGAGCCAAAGCAACATCGTCTTCGAATTTGAAATTGCAGTGGAACTAACGGAAGAAGTGAGAAAAGGCTCGGAGCCACTCCGGCTTCGTCAAGAACTGCATCAGCATTCCCCACAGCACAAAGTAGTTTGTCATGAGGACGATTTGCGGGAAGTTTTCGAAGAGCGAGGCTTTGCCGTCTTGCAGAGCCATGATGTTTTCGCGGTCGGAAATATCTTTTAATTTTCGAGCGAGACCCTGCGCTAAGGCGACCCGGTGGCCCATTTCCATTTTATAAAAATGCAGGCCGACCAAAACCGTTGCGTTTTTTTGAACGTCGAGACGGGTAACGATGGCGTGACTCGCCATCTGGCGCGAACCCGGAACTAAAAACTGGATTTTAATAATTTCGCCGAGGATCGGGCAAAGATCTTCGGGAGCTGTGAATGCCAAACCCGTCAGAGAAACGTTTTTGATCTCGGTGCCCTCTTCCCAAGGGACTTGGCGCGGACCCGCGACGCGGACCAAAGAATCGTCTTCGGTGTTCAAAATGTATCTTGGAGAGCGTGCGTGATAGCGGGCAAAATTCTGATTCATACGCTTATTTTATCGGCTTTTTTCGAGCAGGACCTAAGTAAAACTTCCGGGCCCGGTCGCGGTCTCAATATGAGACGGGACTTTCGTATCTTATTCGTGTCTTAAAGGTGACTCCAACCTTTGAACTCTTTCAGTTCTTCCTCGTGCCCATCTTCGTCGATCAGGCAGATCTTTCCAGATTTGTTGAACTTACCGATGATAAATAAATCTAAATCTTCAGATTCGAAAATGTACTTTAATTCGTCTTTCTTGTCGGCAGGAAAGGCGAGCAGCAGTTCGTAGTCTTCGCCCCCCCAAAGGACCCAGTCTTGCACTTTTTGGTGAAGGCTCAACGCAAATCCTTCGGCGTCACTTTCAGTCGGAATGTCGGCGAGTTTTAAATCGATGCCAAGTTCTAAGTTTCTGGTCAGGCGATGAAGATCGCTGATAAGGCCATCACTGCAATCCATCATGGCGTGCAAAGTTTTTTCGGTGACCTGATGCTTTCGGAGCGTTGCCGAAACATCCAGTCGGGGCTTTGGACGCAAATGTTTTTGCGTAGCCTCCGCGTAAATATACAGCTCTTTTTGTAACGCCAACATTCCCGCGTGGGAAACCCCGAGGGGGCCCGTGACGGCCAGCAGATCGCCGGACTGCACTCCGTGACGAGTATAGGGTAAACCCACTTCGCCGATGATGTTTACGTCAATCATGATGGGACCGGGACTCAAGCTAAGATCGCCGCCAACGATTTCAACTTTGTGTTGATCTGCAAGTTCTGTCATGCCGGCGTAAAAATCTAAAAGCCACTTTTCTTCTATATTTTTTGGTACCGCCAAAGAAACGTGCGCAAAATGTGGGCGAGCGCCCATGGCGGCAAGATCGCTCAGATTCACGGCCAAAGATTTGTAGCCTAAATCCCTCGCGCTGAAGTAACTGCTCTTGAAGTGGACGTCTTCGATCATGAGGTCTTGGGCGACAGCGGTGTTTTCGTTGAAACTCTTGAAGACGAAACCATCGTCTCCCAGCGGGACGACGGTGCGCGGATGGTTTCGCGCTAGGAGTTTCTTCAGATTTTCAATAAGATTGAATTCACGTTGCATCTTGTTGACCTCAGGCTTTATTGCCAAATGCGGGTCTTTATTGTGAAATACGGGGATGAGGTGTCAAGGATGATCAATCCGAAGTCCGCAAGCAGCAAAAAATCGACGACCAGTAAGAAGCGCAGTCCCCGCAAGCCGAAGGTCACTGAGCACCCATTGTCTTCGGAAAAACTTTTTACCAATCGTGAAATTGGTTGGTTAAGATTTAATCGTCGCGTTTTGTCCGAGGCAGAGGATCAACGAAATCCGTTGCTCGAGCGTCTGCGGTTTTTGAGCATCTCGTCGTCCAATATGGATGAGTTTTTCATGAAGCGGGTCGGTGGTCTAAAGCGTCAAGTGGCTTACGGAATTTCGCCAAAAAGTGCCGATGGCCAAACTCCGGCTCAACAGCTGGCATCGATCCGTCAGTTTGTGTTGCCGATGATCCAAGAACAGGATCAGTGCTTCGAAAAAATGCTGAAGCCGGAACTCGCAAAAAATAATATCTATCTGCTTAAATGGAAAGACCTGAACGCGAAAGAAAAAGACCAAATCAAAAAATACTACCAGCGGAATGTGTTCCCTGTACTGACTCCATTGTCCGTGGATCCAGGTCATCCGTTTCCGTTTATTTCTAATTTATCTACGTCACTTGGCGTGACGTTGAAACATCCTGAACGCGATGAAACGTTTTTTGCTCGCCTGAAAATTCCCAAAGTTTTACCGCAGTGGATTCGGGCAAATCCTGAAGAAGAATCTTTTCGCTTCGTAAGTCTGGTTGAGGTCATTCGCGAAAATCTTGGGGATTTGTTTCCGTTGATGCAGGTCACCGGCGCGATGGCCTTTCGGTTAACCCGAAACGCGGACTCTGAACACGATCAGGACGACACCGAAGACCTACTAGAAATGATCGAAGAAGAGCTTCGTCAGCGGCGATTTGCGGAAGTCGTTCGGATCGAGCACGGGCCCAATCCGGACCCGTGGATGATTCAGTTTTTGATGGAAGAATTGGATCTTAGCGAAGAATATATTTACGAACTTCGTGGTGAGCTCGATTACACCGATCTGAATATGCTTTACGATTTGAATTTGCCAAAATTGAAATTCGAACCGTGGACTCCGGTCGTGCCGCCGGCACTGGCCGTCGACGACGCGAACAGTTTTTTTGCGGCGATCAAAACCCAGGATCAACTGTTCCACCATCCATTCGAAAGCTTTGCCGCGACCGTGGATAAATTTATTCGCCTTGCCGCAGACGATCCAAAAGTACTCGCGATCAAAATGACATTGTACCGCACCGGAGAAAATTCTTTATTCGTGAAATCCTTGATCCGTGCGGCCGAAGACGGCAAACAGGTCGTCTGCTTAGTGGAACTCAAAGCGCGCTTCGATGAAGAGCGGAACATTTACTGGGCACAGGAACTAGAAAACGCCGGCGTGCACGTGGTCTACGGCGTCGTGGGTTTGAAAACGCATTCGAAGACGGCGCTCGTCGTTCGTCAAGAGGCGGAAGGCCTGAGAAGTTACTGCCACATCGGAACAGGTAATTACAACGTCACGACTTCGCGGTATTATACGGACCTAGGTTTGTTGACCGCACGCGAAGAAATTGGCAACGAGCTGGTTGAGTTCTTTCATTTTCTGACGGGCCGGTCGCTGAAAAGTTCTTACGATCATTTGTTGATCGCACCGGTCAATATGTTTCCAAAGTTTAAAGCCATGATCGAAAGGGAAGGCGAACACGCCAAAGCGGGAAAACCATCCCAAGTCATCGCGAAATTTAATAACATGGAAGAAAACGACATCGCCATAGCGCTCTACCAGGCTTCGCAAAAAGGCACGCAGGTGGATTTGATCGTGCGTGGTTTTTGTTGCATGCGGCCCCGCGTGCCGGGCTTAAGCGACAACGTTCGTGTGACTTCGGTCATCGGAAGGTTCCTTGAGCACTCAAGGTTATTTTACTTCCGAAATGGCGCAGCGGACCCCTTGGATGGAGAATTCTTTTTGGGTTCTGCGGACTGGATGTATCGCAATTTGCACGCGCGAGTTGAATCCATCGTTCCGATTTTAGACCGAAGTCTGAAAGAAAAGCTTTGGGAGATTCTGCAGCTGTATTTGAAGGATTGCCGGCAGTCGTGGCAGATGAATCCCAATGGCGACTATAGCCAAAAGAAGGCCGCGAATGATCCAGGCATTCACCAGGTCCTGATGACACTTGCAAAACAAAGAGCAAAAAATTTAGAAGAGTCGACGCAGTCGCAAGAAAATCCGTAATGGAATTAATTTTAATGAGGCACGGAATTGCCGAAGATCGCGAAACGTTCGCCAAGAAAAATCTAGAAGATCATCTGCGCCCGCTGACTTTGAAGGGTCGGAAGCGCGTGCAAAAAGTAAGTATGCAGCTGCGTGAATGGGTTGATGAGGTAGAGCTGATTGTGTCGAGTCCGTTCGTTCGTGCCCGCCAGACCGCCGAGCTAACTTCTCAGATATTTTTCGACGCGCAGGTTGTGGAAAGCGCTGAGCTGGTGCCTTCGAGTCCGCCGCAAGCATTCAAACGTTGGCTCCACGCCCATGGGGATCAACACAAACGCATCATCGCGGTCGGGCACGAGCCACAATTAAGCGTGCTCGCGAGTTTTTTGATGACCTCTTCGGTTGAGCCGATACTTGAACTCAAAAAAGGTGGCATCCTCAGTTTAGAAATCGCAAGTTTTAAGACGGTGGCGCCAGGTACGGCAAAGTTGAACTGGCTGATCCAGCCGAAGCATATTATCGACTAAGGGTTACATAAGCCCCGCCGTAGACCAAAGCAATCCATCGCGAAGGCCTACGTTGGGAATCAAAATCTTTTCTACGCGTGCTTGGCGAAGCACGGTTTGCACTAACAGCGTTGCCGGAAGTATCACGTCCACGCGATCGGGACGGAGGGATAACTTTTCCATCCGATCCTTGTGCGTCATCTGCTTCAGGCGATCGGCGATCTCATTTAACTCTTTGAGCGTCACGTAATTTGCCGGAGTTTTCTTCAACATCCGGGCCTTGAGCTGCGCCATGCACTCAAGATTTCCGCCGGTGCCGACCGCAAAATGCAAAGGCCCCGAGCTTATATGTGAATCCAAATAATTTGTTAGTGGCGCGACGAATTCGCCCATGATCACGTTGAGCTGATTTTCGTTGAGCTTTCGTTTGCTCATCTGATCAAGGATGCGGACCGTGCCTATGGGAAAACTTTCAGTGGCACTCATCATTCCGTTTTCAGAGAAAGTGATTTCGACGCTGCCGCCGCCGATATCGATCGAAAGGATGCGCTTCTTTTCGATGTCAATTTCATTGCGAATGGCGTTGTGAACAAGACGCGCTTCTTCAACGCCGTCGATGACTTCAATTTTTATTTTTGAAGTATCAAAAATGGATTTTACAAATAGCTCTTTGTTCTGCGCTTCGCGAACGGCGCTGGTGGCGACCGCGCGGCAACGCGTGACTTTGTATTTGCGGTTTGTATTCGCAAATTCGCGGAAAGTATCTTTCGCTTCTGCAAGGGTTTTTGGAGAGATTTGTCCATTTAGAAAGACATCTTTGCCCAAACGTATCGGCGCGCGAAATTTTTTTAAAAGTTTCATCTCGGAGTTTTCGATTTCGCCGACAATCATGCGAATCGCGTTCGAGCCAATGTCTATCGCAGAGAACTTAGAACCCATACGATTAGCTTGCGACAGACTTTGATTGGTGTCAGCATGAGAGTTGTGAAAAAAATAAAAATATGCATATTTTTGACAATTCTTTCGGGAGTTGCCTCTTCCGCGTTCGCTTTGAACGACGTCAGTATCTCTGGGGAAATGGATGTAGTAGCGACTTTGCACAATTTGCCAACGCGCGATCAAGGCACTTTGGCATTTAGCATTCCATCATTGCTGTTAGATGTCGAAGGTCCCTTGAAGGAAGGAAACGAATTCTTTGTTCAACTTGAGTCTTCTGAAAATCGTGATGCCACTTCGAAAAGGTACAACACGCAGTTACGCAAAGGCTACTTGAGTTTAACGAGCTTCCTATCGCCGCAGTCGGAAGTCAGGCTTGGTCTGATTCCTGATTTCTGGGTTGAGATTGAAAAAGAGGGCTGGGATTATTCTTTTTGGGGGATGAACAGTTATTTGCCGATGATTCGGTATAAATATTCATCTTGGTCCGATCTCGGCGTCATGTACCAAACAGAATTCGGAGATGATTGGGGCCTGTGGGCGATCTCTGCGTCGAATGGCGAAGGTCTCGATAGCGATGAGCTGGGCGCGCGCAAAGAATTTCAGATCTTGGCGGGAATTACGAAGGCCGCGCCGATTTACTTTGTTATTAGTTACGTTCAAGGTGCCTACGACCTTTACGACAACAGCTTTAACGCGAAGACTCGATTGCTGACACATCTTAGCTACGAGGCCGATCGTGGAACTTTGGCTCTGGAATACTATCAAACAAAAGATCCCGCAAACGCGATGACCACGCTTGGTATAGCGGGTGGTGTGGACGTGACGGCATTAGCGGGAACAAGCGTTAGCGGACAGGGTGCCAGTTTATTTGGCAAGCTAAAAGTCAGCCAGAAGTGGGCTCTGTTCGCTCGTGGAGACTCTTTAAATCCGGTTAAGTCGGATTCTAAAAAGAATCTCCAAGCGGTGATGGCGGGAACTTCGTACGAGCTTACGAGCGACGTGATGATGGCGCTCTCTTATGACTCTACTCAGTATGGCGAGCAGTTTTCGGTTTCTCCGCGTGATGTCAGTCGATTTGTATTCGCGACACGAGCAGTTTTCTAACTTTCATGTTAGGTTTCTGTTAGGGCGCCAGATTCGCATTCGGCATTTGCCTTTTAAGTTCAATATCAGTAATTAATATTCAGGAGCCACAGTGGAAAGAACGATAGATTCACAATTAGACGAGCTCAAACGCCTCATACTAGTCATGGGCGGTCACGTCGAAAAAGCTCTGGCAGAAGCGACGGTCGCTCTAATGGCGCGCAATGCGGATGCTTTTAATCACGTTCATGATATCGAAAAAAAAATCAACGAAGGCCACATCGCCGTCGATAACGCATGCCTTTCTTTGCTGGCGAAGCAAGGTCCGGTGGCAAAAGATCTGCGCATGATTTTATCGATCGTAAAAATTAATACCGATCTCGAGCGGATGGGTGATCAGTGCGTGAACATCGCCTACACCGGAAAAGACTATTTAGCGCGTAAGCCTTTAAATAATTTAGCGGACGTCACAAAAATGTCGGAAGTTGTTCGCGCTATGGTGAAAGAATCTTTGGATTGTTTCGTTAGGGGCGATGTCGATCTCGCAAAAAGAATTTTGCTGATGGACGATGAAGTGGACGGATTCCGTAACAAGATTTTTAAAGATCAACTTGGTCATATGAAAATTACTTCTGAAGATGTGGAAGCATCTTTAGATATTATTTTGGTGGCCCGCAATCTTGAAAGATTGGGCGATCACGCAACGAATATCGCGGAAGACGTTATTTTTGCATTTACGGGTAAGGATGTTCGCCATGGTGGGAAATTTGCAGGCGCCTAACGCTCACGTTTTAGTGGTCGAAGACGAACAAGAGATTCGTGAGCTCATGGCGTTGCATCTGTTGCGTCAGGGCTACAAGGTTCAAGAATGCGCGTCTGCCGAAGACGCTCAAGTCGAACTTTCCCGAGGAGTTTACAATTTGGTCGTCCTTGATTGGATGCTCCCAGGTATGAGCGGTTACGAACTCATTGAACAGATCAAAAAATCTTCTGCTTCGACAAATATATTAATGGTGACCGCGAAAACGGAACCGCAGGATATCGTCAGCGGTCTCGAGCGTGGTGCGGACGATTATTTAACTAAGCCGTTCGATCCGAGCGTATTTTTAGCACGCGTTCGTTCGCTTCTGCGTCGTTCGCAAGGAGCTGCCACCTCAGCAACTCCCGCGGATAAAGACCAGCTCGTGGTCGGCCAGCTTCACGTGAATTTGAAGTCGTACGAAGTCAAAGTGGGGTCGGAGTTCCTGCACTTAACTCCGTCTGAATTTAAATTGCTGACGACAATGTTGGAAAGTCAGGGACGGGTCCTAACGCGGGACCAGTTAATCGATAATATCCAGGGCGAGGGCATCAACGTGACGGGTCGGACGATCGATACGCACGTTTTCGGCTTACGTAAAAAGCTTGGTACTTGGAGTGACAACATCGAGACCATTCGGGGAGTCGGCTACCGAGTCAAAATGGACTCCGTATGAAAAAGTTCATCCGCTTCCCGTGGAGCATTTTCTGGCAGTTCTACGTCTACCAAATTGCCCTTTATAATTTTCTTTTTTTAATCAGTCTGACCATTATCAGCTCGGCAAGGCCCTTCGGGGAAATTTACTTTTGGTCCATCGTCGCGCAATACTTTTTGGCGACGACTCTTTTGGCTTTCGTGATCGCGTGGAAGTTCAGCCGTCCCTTACATAAAATTATTCTGAAAGCGTTTCGAATCGCCAGCAAAAAATTCGAAAACAACAACGAAGATGAGGAAGATCTATTAGACGAAGAGATGGGCGAATATGCCCAGATGGAAAATGCGCTGAACCGGATTCATCGCAAGATTCGCAAGCGTCGCGATCAACTCCAGCGCGAACGCGAAGAAACTCAAGCTTTCATGAGCGCCGTTCAGGATGGTTTGATCACCCTGGGGACGGACCAGCGGGTGATGTACTTTAACTCTCAGTTCGCGACGCATTTTTTGAATTCGAATCAAGTTAGCACGTCCTTAACTTTGACGGATATTTTTCGGCAGCCCGAAATCCATGACGGATTTTTGCGCGCGCTGAAAGAAGGCAAAACCTTCCGCGTGGATGTCAAAATTGCAACGAAGTTAGACAAACACGTCCGGTATTTTTCGGTTTCCGTCAATCCGCTACGCAAAAGCAAAAGCAACGAAGTCTACGGCGCCATCGGAATCTTTCACGATATTACAGAATTGAAAAAAGCAGAATTAGTGCGAATCGAGTTTGTGGGCAACGCTTCTCACGAATTGCGAACCCCGTTAACTTCCATTAAGGGTTACGTGGATACGTTAAAGGCTGACGTCAATGCTGGGCATTTTGATCAAGCTCCGAAATTCGTCGAAATTATTTCAAGAAACGTGGAGCGCTTGACTGAGCTCGTGACGGATTTGCTCAGCATCTCGGCATTAGAGTCGAACGCCGAAATGAAAATCGAACCAGTGATTCCACTTCAAGTTTCGGAACACATCATCGCGGAGCTAGCGCCTCTGGTTCGTGAAAAAAATCAAGCCATCATGGTCGTGGGGGCGGAGGAGATACCGAGCTTCCCGGCAGACGTCCGCAAAGTTGAGCAGGTTTTAAGAAATCTGGTTTCTAATGCCGTAAAGTATATACCGGCGGGTAAAACTGTTCAGATACGTTGGGAAAAAGATGTTTTCGGCGGCACCGTATTGCGCGTTATCGATAACGGCAACGGAATCCCGTTTGAACATCACAGCCGCCTGTTTGAACGCTTTTACCGCGTCGACAAAGGGCGTTCGAGAGATGTCGGCGGCACTGGCTTAGGCTTAGCGATCGTGAAGCATATCATGCACAGTCACGGCGGAAGCGTCCGAGTAAAAAGCGAAGTCGGTGAAGGCGCCGAGTTTATCTGCACTTTTCCACCGGCTTAAGGCTAATCCTGATCAAAATTTCTATAAAGAGTCGTCGTTGGAGTTTGAAGGGCGCTTTAGGCTAGCGCGGTATTCCTGCAAGTCGTAAAAACCATAAGTTTTTTTGCGGAACATTTCGAGGACTTCACTTTGTAGGTCTTCGACGACGCCGTCCAACTGATCTGCCGGGATATTGCCCTTGCGAGTCAGAAGAAACACGTAAGTGCCGACGACTTTTTGGATGAACTCCTTTGGCGAAACGATTTCGCAATCGGGTTCGTGAAGATGCTGCTGAAAGATTTGAAACAATAGATCAGTTGTCATACGATCTTTATCGGCAGGGCGGTAATAAACTGAATGAAAGCGATGAGCGTTTTAGAACTTAAGACCTTGGTCAACGGCCTTAATCAGGCACTGACCAATGCGCAACTCCAAGAAATCACCTCGAGTGACCGCGGTCTAGCGTTGAACTTTCATGCACATGCCGCCTACTGGATGATTTTAGATATGAATCCAGGCAATCCCTTTTGTCTGGTTTTCCCGGGCGAAAATCCATTGAAGAAGGGGCCGAAGCCCAAGCCCGTGGCGTTGTTTCTTAATTCGCACGCAAAAAATCTGTACGTTCGCAAGATTTGGCTCGAAGAAGCCTTCGGCCGCGTAGTTAAAATCGAACTCGGTAACACCGAAAAAACCGTGATTCTTGAGCTGATTCTGATTCCGAAACAGGCCAATCTTTTAGTCCAGGCCGGCGGTAAAAGTATCGCGTGGGAAAAGCCCCGCGAAGTCAAAGCGCAGCTCGAGACGGGCGAACTGCCGGTTCCGAGATCGATCCCCGATATTCATCTAGAGTGGCTTGCAGAAATTCGCGGCGGCACACGTCCTTCCATCGATCCAAAAGTTCAGTGGGAAAAAAAGCGTACGAAAGACATCGAAAAAAAACGCAAGGCCCTTGGCGAGATTGAACAAACGCTTGCCGGCAATATCTCTGCAAAACTTTTTGAACTTGGTGATTTGCTGAAGGCCATGCAAGTTGTGGAATTCAAATCACAAAATTTGCCGGAGTGGTCACTTGCCTATCTAGATTTTCGACAAAGTGTTTTTGCGAATATCCAAAGCGTCTTTGAGAAGGCGAAGCAAGCGGCCGCCAAAGTCGACGGCACCGTCAAGCGCCGGGATATTGTGATCGAAGAAATTGCGAAGCTCGAAAAGCTGACGTTTGAGCAAAGCACTTCCGCAAAAGGCCAACGCGCTAACATTGGCGACCTTATGGAAAAGATTGATGCCAAAGGTAGAAAGTTGCATTTGCAAAGCGGCGCGATCGTCTACTGCGGTAAATCAGGGGCGGATAATTTAGCTTTGCTTCGGCGAGCGAAGGCTTGGGACTACTGGCTGCACTTGAAGGATTATCCCGGGGCCCACGCAATTATTCATCGCGGACGCGACCAAGAGATTTCCTCAGAGGAAATTCAGAAATCGGCCCTTTGGGTGTTGAAAGAGTCCATTTCTGCAAAAGCTTTAATCGATGGCCAAAAATATTCGGTGGTCATCGTGGAGTGTCGCTTCGTCCGTCCCATCAAGGGCGATAAGTTGGGTCGTGTGACCTACCATTCTGAAAAACACTTCGTCGTTACCGCTTAATGCCGCCTTGCTTCATTCGTGGTCACCTTGACTGTCACGCCTATGGGAATAGAATTTTGGCATTCAGAGGAGAATTCCATGATTGAAGTGCGTGACCTGACGAAAGATTATGGTCCCCGCCGGGCAATTAATAAATTAAACTTCGTCGTTAATAAGGGCGAGGTGGTTGGCTTTCTGGGGCCGAACGGAGCTGGCAAATCCACGACGATGAAAATCATCACGGGTTTCATGGCGCCGAGCTCTGGCACGGCCACGATTGCGGGCTTTGACGTTTTCGAAAGTCCTCTCGAAGTCAAAAAACGCATCGGGTACCTTCCGGAAACTCCGCCAGTGTACACCGACATGTACGTTCGTGATTACCTGACGTACGTAGCGCAACTGAAGCAAGTCCCTAAAGAAAAGATCAAAGGTTTGGTCGAGATGGCGCTCGAAAAAACAAATCTGGGCAGCGTACAGAAAAGACTGATCCATAACCTTTCGAAAGGTTATAGACAGCGCGTGGGCATTGCTCAGGCGCTAGTTTCGGATCCAGAAGTTTTGATTCTGGACGAGCCGACGGTGGGCCTGGATCCAAAACAAGTTGCGGAGATTCGTGATCTGATCAAAGAACTTCGTGGTCACCACACGATTATTCTTTCGACGCATATACTGAGCGAAGTCCAAGCGACCTGTGAACGCGTGATCATCATCCACCAAGGTCAGATTGTGGCCCAAGATCTTATCGAAAATTTATCTCATCGTGATCGTGGGCAAGGGCGGCTGACCGTGCGTTTCCGTCAAGACGTTGCGGACTTAAAAAAAGTTTTGCTCGGTATCGACGGCATCGGTGCGGTCAACCAAGGAAGTTCCAGCAAAGTCTGGGAAGTAAACTTTCGTGGTGAAGACGAAGTCGTGGATGCGATCTCTTCCCGCATCGTAAAAGAAGGCTTAGGTCTTTTAGAACTCAGTCCGCAAAAAATGGATCTGGAAGACGTTTTCCTAAAATTAACTTACGGAAGTGATACGGCAGGGGTGCAGCCATGAGCGGAACTTTAGTTATCTTCAAAAAAGAGCTGAAGGGTTTTTATACCAGCCCAAGTTTTTACATCGTCGCATTTTTAATTTCGGTGGTGCTGAGCTGGACGTACCCAATTCAGCTGAATTTATTTTCACAGTTGCTGCAAAACTATATGATGCAGCAAAATTTGCCGCAGTCGCAGCTGAATATTCATTACGCGGTTTTTCTGCGCCACATGTCTTACCTGAACCTGATGCTCATTTTTGTCGTCCCGGCATTGACCATGCGCCTGTTCGCGGAAGAAAAAAAGCTGCGGACATTTGATTTGCTTTTAACTTCTCCGGTGACTTCGGCGCAGATAGTCCTTGGCAAATACCTGGCGGCCCTAGGCGCCGTCCTTGGCTTGGTTTTACTGGCCCTCGCATATCCGCTAGCGACCGGTGCACTCGCGCAGTTTAACTGGGTGCCGCTGCTGATTGCTTTCGGCGGTATTTTTATGGTGGGTGCCGCGTACGCCGCGATGGATATGTTCTGCTCTAGCCTGACCGAAAACGCATTGGTCGCTTTCGGCTCATCGATCGCGCTCAATTTATCGATTTGGTTTATCGGCGCGGGTGCCGAGCTTACAGACAGCCAAGCGGTCCGGCAAGTATTTGAACACATATCTATGAATACTCACTTGGGCAGTTGGGCCGAAGGCACTTTGCGAACTAGCGCCTTCGTCTTTTTGTTCAGCGTGATGGCGTTGTTCTGTTTCTTAGCGGAGCGGGTCGTTGAATCGACTCGCTGGAGGTAGGGCGTATGAATCAAATGAGCAAAGTTCTTTTAGTTCTTTCCGG
>JACMRP010000065.1 GCA_014376325.1 Pseudobdellovibrionaceae bacterium | reverse complement strand
TATGTTTACTGCTTACGAAAATGATGCGTCCAATGATCCCCAGTTTGTCGAAACGACCACTCCCAAAGGGAAAACGAATTTCTATTCGCTAACCATGGAAGATCTGAAAACTTTCTTGAAAGGCATGGGCAAAGAGCAATTCCGTGCCCAGCAAATTTTCAAGTGGGTTTATGACGAACGCGTGACCGACGTCGAAAAGATGTCCAACCTTTCAAAAGTTTTCCGTGCGGAACTTCCCGACATCATGAGCTTCGATCTGCCACCCGTCTTGAAGCATCTGAAATCTGTCGACGGAACTCAGAAATTTCTTTTTGACGTGAAGGATGGCAACAGCGTTGAAGCCGTATTGATCCCTTCCGATGATCGACTGACTTTGTGTCTTTCTTCCGAAGTCGGGTGCAACATGGCGTGCAAATTCTGCTTTACCGGAAAACAAAAATTAAAACGCAGACTGACAACCGAAGAGATCGTTGGACAGTTCATGCAAGTTCATGACGCTCTTGAGGCCGGTCAGCGCATCTCTAACATCGTATTCATGGGTATGGGCGAACCGCTCGACAATCCAGAAGCGGTTTTCAAATCGATCGAAGTTTTGCAAAATCCATTCGGGATGATGTTGTCCCGTCGTAAAATCACGGTTTCGACCTCAGGTCTGGTGCCGCAAATCAAACTGGTCGCGAACGCGCGCGTGCGTTTGGCGGTCAGTTTGAATGGATCGAATGACGAAATTCGTTCGCGAATCATGCCGATCAATAAAAAATATCCGATCAAAGAACTGCTCGACGCTTGTCGCGATTTTTGCGCTCAGACCAAAGATAAAATCACTTTCGAATACGTTCTGCTGAAAGGAATTACCGATCAGTTAGAGCACGCCCGCGAAGTGGTCCGGTTGCTGAAAGACGTTCCGAGCAAAATTAATATTATTCCATTTAACGAACATCCAGGATCTGGTTACGAGCGTCCAAGTGACGAAACCATTCAGAAGTTCCACACCGAGCTGATCCGTTTAGGCGCACACGTTTTGCTTCGCAGAACAATGGGCCGAGACATCTACGCGGCGTGCGGGCAATTGACGACGGTTCAAGATCGTCCAGAGACCATGGATATTTCAAATTCAAAAATCGGGAGCACCAATGAGCGACATTTTAGTAGTGGGCAGCCTAGCCTATGATAGCATCGAAACCCCTTCTGGGCGCGCGGATCGCGCTCTTGGTGGTTCCGCAAATTACTTCTCTTTAGCGGCAAGCTTGCTCGCAAAAGTTCGCGTTGTCGGCGTTGTCGGCGAAGATTACGACGAAGCAGATTACCAGCTTCTGAAATCTCGAAACGTTGACTTAGCGGGACTCGAAAAAGTTCCGGGCAAGACTTTTCATTGGGAAGGCAGATACGAAGGTCAAATGAACGAAGCGAAAACGCTCCGTACTGAATTGAACGTGTTTGAACATTTCAATCCAAAATTGCCAGAGCACTTTAAAGATTCTCCGTTCGTGTTTCTTGCGAACATCGCGCCGGCACTTCAATTAGAAGTGTTAAGCCAAGTGAAAAATCCAAAATTTGTCGGAATGGACACGATGAATTTTTGGATCGAAATCGCAAACGCAGATCTATTGAAGGTCATTAAAAAAGTAAATGTCGTTTTAATCAACGAAACCGAAGCGACCATGCTAACTCGCGAAAGTAACGGCATCGCGGCGGCGGCAAAGCTTGTTGAAATGGGACCGGAAGCGGTCATCATCAAACGTGGCGAATACGGATTTATGTTATACACCAAAGCCGACGGTTATTTCGTATTACCTGCATTTCCGACGGCAAAGGTCACTGATCCGACGGGCGCGGGCGATACTTTCGCTGGCGGATTCTTCGGTTACCTTGCGAGCCGAAAAGAACCGATCACGACGAAAGATCTAAAACAGGCTTGCGTATTCGGAACTATTTTGGCGAGTCACACGATTGAAGATTTCAGCGTCAAGGCACTCGCAAAAGTGACCCTCGGTGATATCGACAAACGAATGGCGCAATACCAAAAAGTGATTACGATCTAGACTAGCCCCTGAAGGACACGCTAGGCGCGTCTCTAATTGAGAATTTGCGATGGCGCGCCCTGGACCAAAGCCATAATTTGATTACCTTCGAAGCCCTTTCATTAAAGAAAGGGCTTTTATTTTCCGATAGTTAGATCAAGTCATGGCAAAGAAAAAGGAAAAACAGACACCTAAAGATGACTTGATTGATTCGATCTTGAACGACGTTCAAGAACTGAGTGATCAAGATTCGAAGCATAAGAAAAATGCTTCGGCGGATCTGTTTATGGATGACTACGAAGACGGTTCGTCTCCGGATAATTTGATCGGCTTCGAGAGTGACGATAGTAAACGCCTCGACGAAACAAACATCGGTGCCGCGCACTTGTGGCAAGAAATAAAGCAAGCTTCTCCACAACGAAAAAGTTCGTCTGACGATTTGGTCTCGCCGATTTACAAAGGCCCAAACTCGGATGATTCGTTTGAATCTTTCGACTCTGGAAATGACTTGAGCCCCGAGGCAAGTCGCGAGGCATTGCCGGACGGTTTTGCCCCGGTCTCTTCACACGATGATAAGACAATAAACATCAACGAGATGGTGAAAGAAAAACCGCGCGTCTACACTCCAGAGCAAGATGACGGCGAACGAACCATCGCCGTTGAAGGCTTTGCGAACCGACAGCCGCGTCAACAGGCAGAGGTCGCGCCCAAGGTCAGCTTCGGAAGCTTGCGCGGTCTAACGCAGTCGGCCGGCAGCATCTATGCGTCGGCCGATGCGACATTGCTTCAGGCCGAAAGCTTAAAAATGGCGCAACAGCGCATTCTTGAATTAGAAAAAGAAGTTGAAAAGTACCGTCAAGAAAACGAAGAGCTCGCATCCGCGGGTGAAATTGTCAGTCAGCGTTCAGAAGATCTGACGTCTAGAATTTTTGCTTTAGAAGGCGAAAAACAAGAAGTTTACGATTCTTTGCAAAACGAGTTGCTGATCGTCAAGGGCACGTTACAGTACAAAGAGACCGAAGTCGGTAAAGCTCGACTTAAAATCGAAGAACTAGAATCCCGCCTGAAATCGGATTTCAAGAAAATCCGCGTTCGCGAGCGAGAATTAGAAAATCGTCTAGAATTGGTCAAGGCCGAAAAGTCGGCACTTCTTAGGGCTAAGGATGAGAATATCCTCGAGCTGAAAAGAAAAATTGATCATGTCGAGAGTGAGCTGGATAATTATCGCAGGAAGGTTCTCGAACTTAACAAGACGATTGATACGAACCAAGAGCAATTTAAACGCACCGTACGTGCTTTGCGATTGGCCCTCAGCAATCTAGAGGTTAAAGAGGAGAACGTTGTTCCTTTGAAGAAAGCTGAATAGTCATGGAACAGGTCCCCACAGTCGAAATGCCGCTCGCGATTAAAAAAATCAAAGTTGTGATTAGCGATCTTCATTTGGGCAAAGGCCGTATATTAGAAAACGGCGGGATCAATTCGCTTGAAGAATTTTATTACGCCGAAAAATTAGTAGAGTTTATTCATTACTATTCCTCTGGTATCTACCGCGACTACGAAGTGGAATTAATAATTAACGGTGATTTTTTAAACTGTTTGCAAGTCGACTTCAAAGGTCACTTCTTGACCGTCATCACGGAATCGGTCGGGTTGGAAATCATCAAGTCGATCATCAGCGGCCACGGCAAAGTATTTAAGGCTATGGCGGACTTCGGGGCTAAGCCCGGTAATTCTATTACCTACATCGTCGGTAATCACGATCAAGCAATGCTTTGGCCGGCTTGTCGGGCCTATTTAAATGCCATTGTGGGAACGCCGTTACGTTACAAAAATATCGTTTATTTCTTCGATGGCGTTCACATTGAGCACGGGCATATGCACGAAGCAGCGAACCGCATGGACCCGAAAAAGTTTTTCCTAAAAAAAGATCTTGCGGAGCCCATTTTGAATTTGCCGTTCGGCTCGCACTTTTTTGTCGAGCTCGTTTTGAAGGTGAAGCAGAAGTACCCGCACGTCGATAAAATCCGGCCTTTTTCTAAAATGATCAAATGGGCAATTTTTAATGAGACGCGAATGCTCGTAATGTCATTTATGTCTCTGATTTCCTACTTTGCAAAAACGATCTTCGTGAAAGATCCGCGACGTCATTATTCGATCCGCCGCATTCTGCAAGTGGTGCTTGAGAGCGCGATTTTTCCGGATCTGAGTGAGTCTGCGCGCAGGGTGTTAACTGACGAGCGGGTCCATACGGTGATTTTCGGTCATACCCACGTTTATCAATATCGCCAGTGGTCAAGTGACAAAGAATATTTTAACACGGGAACGTGGACGGAACTGACTTCTTTGGATATTGTCTCCTTGGGTAAAATCACGAAATTGACGTACGTACTGATCGAATATCCCGAAGACGGGGGCAGACCCCGCGGACGCCTGAAAGAATGGCGCGGATACCACCGAATCGAAGAGGACGTTGCGGTCTCGTAATTTTGCTCACTTAAAAGTGAAAGCAAAAGAGGCTGCAATATGTTCGAAATTCTAAATTCTCATTCTATACCTGCTTCGCTCGCGCAAGAGAGCCAGAATTCTTTAAAAAAATTCATGGCAAGAACGGATATTGGTTTCGTAAGCCTTCCGGATCGCACCAATCTTTGGGAGCAATCGCAAAAAATTGGTGGAGATCTTAAAGCGAAATATAAAAGTATGGTTGTGGTCGGTATCGGCGGAAGTTCGTTGGGCGGACGGGTGTTGGTGCAAGTCGTGGGCGCGCAGAATGTTCATTTTGTTGATAATGTGGATGCCGTGGAATTCGAAAATCTTTTTAACCGGATCGGCAGTCTGAAAGACACTTGCTGGCTTTTTATTTCAAAGAGCGGGACCACGATCGAAACTCTGCTGTCTCTTGAATATATTGATCAAAAGTACAAGGAACAGAACTTATCGCTACCGAGCCAGTCCGTAGCGATTACCGAAAATAAAGCAAACACCCTTACTGACTGGGCAAAGAAGCACAACGTGCCGACCGCCGAAGTTCCGTTAGATGTTGGTGGTAGATTTTCGGTGTTGTCGCCAGTCGGTTTGGTGCCCGCAGCCTTTATGGGGATGGATTTAAGGAAAATGCGCGAAGGCGCGGCGCAGGCACGTGAAGGAAGCGCGTTGATTGAAAGCCTGATGTCCCACTTCATGACAAGCTTCCAGCAGAATCAATGGATCACGCTATTTTGGTTTTACAATTCTCGCGCCCATTCGCTGGGCATGTGGTTGAATCAACTGTGGGCTGAATCTCTGGGAAAAAAAACCGATCGGCAAGGTAGGCCCGCGCCGCGCGCAAGCACCCCGATGTGGGCAATCGGCGCCGTCGATCAGCACTCGGTTTTACAGCAAGTAATGGAAGGTGCCGCGGACAAATTCGTCGTGTTTCACCGGTTTGACGACGCCGAGGGTGGAAACTTAAAACTGCAACACTCCCAGTTTGCGGAGACTCAAATTCTTCAGGGCAAGACGATGGGAACCCTGCTGAAAGCCGAAGCGATCGCGACCGAAGCGGCCCTTCGAAAAAGCGGAGTGTCCACGCTTTGTCTTAAGACCAAAGTTTTGGATGCGCAGTCCCTGAGCTACTATTTTATGCTGTTCGAACTCGTGATTGCCGGGCTCGGTGAATGGTTGGACATTAATGCCTTTGATCAACCGGGCGTTGAACTAGGCAAGAGACTAGCAAAAGACCTTTTAAATAAAGCATGATTGTCGGGGCCAATACGAGCCCTTATAATAAAGTAGCCATGAATGACGAATCACAAAAAGACATATCGGAAAAGACGAGCATCATCACTTCGGATACCTTTAAGGGCCGAATTCAAGCGGCGGACAGTGCTCCGCCGGTGATTGTGGTATTAATCGGTCCCCCGGGCTACGTTGGGAAGCAATATCCGATCGCTTCGAACGATATTGTCATCGGACGTTCGGTTGAAACTCAAGTTTACGTCGACGATAAAAGTCTGAGCCGATCACATGCAAAATTTGCCGTGGTCGCGAACGAAGTTTCGATTATCGATCTTGG
>JACMRP010000064.1 GCA_014376325.1 Pseudobdellovibrionaceae bacterium | reverse complement strand
TAAGAGACGTACCCACCAACTGATTTATTTTCGAAATTGTAACTAGGTCCTGCCAAAATCCGATTCCAATCGTCCATCACAAATTCGTATCCCGATTGAAACGAACTGCTTCCCGCGCCTTTAATGGCCGTTAAGTTTTTTGCGCGATCAAAAGTGGCAAGCGCGATCGTCAAGTTCGTATGCGAAATCACGCTTTCAGACGAAACGGAGTCCCAGTACACGGTGGCGTTGACGACCCCCTCGGGTTTGTCTTTTGCCGTCAGGTAACCCGCGCCAAAAGAAAAGATATTCGATTCGGATTCGTAGAACTTATATTTTCCGTGAATGTTGGCGGAACCCACGACATCCGCCAGGATCAACGTTCCCACCGAAAAATTCGACGTAAAGCCGTAATCGAAATATCCGAGGACGTTGAATAAAAGTTCCCCTCCGCGCAAAGTCTGCGCGGTTTCGCCGGAACTTAAACCCATAAACGTCAGCGCCTTATAACTGGCTGATGCATTCACATCGTTGTTTTTTAAAATTAATTCTGTCGTTCCGGTATACTCATGATGGAATGTATTAAAATCCATCCGGTACAAAACGTCTCCTAACTGGATCATCGCGTATTTCGAATGCCGAATCAGTTTTGTCTTAAGGATAGTTCGTTCCGAGTTCTGATTTTCGGTTGCGTAGACTTGCAAAAATCCAATGATGGGGCCGTTGCCATCTTTGCTTTGCACGACTAAGATCTCACCGATTTTAAATTCTGAAAATGAGCTAATTGCCGTCACCTGCGTTGAGCTATCAATGCTCTGAACGTAAGCGCGGGCCCAATCGTTCTTGAAGCCCATCATTTGGTCGCGGCTAACTTGGCCGAAACTGACCGCGGGAATGGCCGTGATGCTGATCGCGAAGAAGAAGAATAAGAAAATACTCCGAATACTCATACTCTTTTCTTAAAGACTCTTTCAAAACTATTCAATATCAAAAATGCCAAAAGCAACGCCGCAGGCCCCACCCAGAGAGCTTTCGAGATGCCGTAAACATCCGTCAGGTAACCTACCCCGGCATGCATTAAAACCGTCAAAAATGCTTGAATCGCCATGCACGATGAAATCGCCGCATCAATTCTGTCCGCAAAGTGCTGATAGACGTAAGCGACGGCCAGAGGATAAAAAGGCCCCATACAAAAACCCGTCAACGCGAAAAACAACGGAGACACCTGTATCCCCAAAGTTATGCACAATGCAGAGGCAATCAATGATGCAGACAACATCCAACGCAATGGCCAACGAAAAGGGACGAGCGCAAATAAAAGCCTGCCAGCCAACATGCAAACAAAGAATCCTGTCAGGTAGTAACTGGATTCGGCAAGATCCATTTGGTATTCACGCCGGACGTAAAGCGATAATCGCGTCGAGACCATCATTTCTGCAAGGACATACATTCCGAGGGCGAGGCCTAAATACATCTGCGCCCAGTCTCCCCCGCGACCTTTTGATGCGGAGGACTCCGTCGCGTCTAACTTCAGTTTAGATAGGGGCTCTTCCCGGCGATTCCAAAAAGCCGCGAACGTTAAGGCTAATGGCACCGCGGACACGACCAAAAAGACCGTTCGCCAGTCGCCACCGAAAGCGGCGATCCCCGCCACCACGAGCGGGGCCATTAAGGAAGACATTCCGTAAACGGAATGCAGTCCCGATAGCATCCGCTGTCGCCTTTGCGGGGTAGAGCCAACGGTTGCCAATATATTTTGAACGACGCCGACGATACCAAGACTAAATCCAAAAACCGCAGAGAATATTAAAAGCTGATAAAATTCTTGGGCGTAAGCCATGCCGATAAGTCCGACTGCCATCGCAACAAGTGAAACTTGTAACGTCGGCACTCTATTTATTTTTGGAAGAAAATAACGGACTGAATAACTGCCGATAAATCCAAGAAACGATCCGACCGCAAAAAAGACGGCGCCCTCTGAATCTGACACCGAAAAAGTTTTTAATATTTCTGGAAATAAGGGACCACGGCTGTTGTCCGCAAGGCCTAGGACAAACAGGCTTAAATAAGCTAAGACGATGTAACCCCAGTTCACTGCTTCGCGGCCTCTTCCTTCAGTACTTTAAAGACACGCAAAACCTTATCACGGGAAACTTCACCGAGGCTACCAAAAGTCTTCTGTCCCTGGAACCAGAGGTATTCGGAGATGGTCGGTTTCTTGCCTTTAAAAACCAAAAACAAGAAAAAATCACTGACAACGAAGTTTGCCTGAATCGGCGAAACACTTTTCATAAATTGCATAAATCTTGGCGCCGCAAGTTTTACTTCGGCTTCGTCCAGGCTTCCGTTTCGGTTGCGATCGTAAACGGTCACCAGGATCTCGGTGTAGTGAAGCATCATAACGGCGGTGCGGAGGTCGGCCGTCTCGACCCGTCCACCATTGGCGGGGGAGGTCCGCGCAGAGGCCATCAGATTTGCGTAGAACTCATCGACCTGCGCCGGCTTCATCGTCGAGATCTGACGAACTAAGCCAGGCAAATTGTCAAAATATCTCCCTGCTTGCGAGATCAGATTTCTTTTGAAACAGGCTTCGTCTAACCACGGATTGCCAAAAACATCTTTGTCCGGCAATGCGCAACCCCTGGCGATCATGTCGTTCACCAATGTATTTGACGAGCTGATCCCCCCAGCGAAGAGGGCGCTTACGTATTCAAAGGTCTCTTGGGGATTCATGATTCCGTCGCCGTTACCTGAGAACGTAAAAAAGTTTGCCTCTTTGAAGCTGCGCGCGCCCGAATTTCCGTTTCTTGGATCGAAGGCCTTTAATTCAATACCGAAATTCTGAAAGTCATTATACCATCGAACCAAGTCAGCTTCGGCCAAGCCATTCATTCCGTAACCGATGTTCATCCCGCGCGCTAAGGCACGCATCAAATTCCACCTAGTTAAAGAGGCCCACGTTTGACGAACTTCTTTCGGGTTTGAAACGACCAACAACCGTCCGGCAGCATTGAACTGCAAGGGCCAGTTCGAGCGAAGCAGGGCCTGCCCGTCGGCCCAAGTTTTTAACAAGGCCTCTTGCTCCAGCGAGTTTTGCGAAAGCGCGTTTTTGACGTATTCATCCGCTTTAAACAAGGACGAGGCTGCCGCAAGTTCGACGGGAGCGATCTCTAGTTTTGCGTCCAGCATCGGAAGCGTGTCGATGAAATACTGATGCAGCCGGTAACTACGCCACTCTTGGCGAAGTGCTACGAGATGAGACTTTTCAAAACCTTCCAGGCCGCGGGAATCCCCGTGCCGGCTCGAATCGAAAGCACGCAAGATTATTTTTTTATAAGTCTCTTTCAGAACCGCGGAGGTTGAATTTTCAGGTAAGAACTTTCTTTCGGCAAGACGGTCCAATAAGTTATCAATCGCCGTAAACGGGATGACTCCGGCCCGTTTCATCGGCAAACTTTCGTCGACCAGACGAACGGCGGCGTCAATAAAAGTGGTAAACATCTCCATCTCGTTTGGATTAGAACGTGGGTTCGTTTTTATGAAATACTTATAGCGCAGGCCTTCGCGGTATAGTTGCAAAACTGTTTTGAGTCCATCTTCCCAGTCTTTCAATTGTTCAAACCGAGTATCTTCACCGATAAGCACCCGCTTTACGGCTTCAATCAGCTCGACATTTTGTTCCACGGAAGCGTAAAGTTGAAAAGGTCTTGTGGAGTTAATAAAATTATTTAATCCAAAAATAAATTTTTTAAGATCGTCAAAAGTGTAGTCCGAATTGACCAGATTCACTTCGCGCAACAGCACCCAAGAAGTTGAGCGCAGCTGTTCTATCCCCGCATTGACGTCGGACCATTCTGGTTTAGCTTTTTTGCCCATCAAAACCGAAAAATGGGGTGATAGCAGGACCGCGTGATCCTTCAGCACATCTAGCAAGTCCGCAAACTTTTGAATTTCTGCCTTCGTTAGCGACTTTTCATCCCCGCCCAAGATAACCTTTTTGATCTTAAACAACTGTGCCGCAAATTCGGGCGTCACGTTGTTTCGTTTTAAAAAATACTTACCGAAGAAGTTTCGGATATCTTCCAGGGTGTAAGCATCGTTCAAAGAACCTTTCGTTTTGCTCTTAAAATAGACTAACGCAGCTTTTCCGCAATCGAATCCGCTTCGGATATCGGCGGCGCTTACCTGGCCTTCTAAGTACTGATTCATTTGTTCCGGAAGCTCTTTTAAGCAGGCGAAACGTTCATTGGATAACTCTATCGTTTCGGGAGATTGTTTTTTTTCATTCAGAAATTCCGAACACGAGCTTAACCATAATGTCTGAAAGACTAATGACGCCGTCATGATCGTTTTGATTTTTTTAGAAAACATGCGCGGCCCCGATCATGAAGCGGTCGTCGTTTTTAAACTGCGCGAT
This sequence comes from Pseudobdellovibrionaceae bacterium, assembly GCA_014376325.1. Next base: position 1,810 of record JACMRP010000064.1, on the reverse strand, counting down.
TTCGTTCTGATTCGTCTTCGAAGTGTCGCCCGCTTTTAACATATCCAATTCCGTGAAGAGCGACCACATGTTGGACATTTTGTAATTCAAACTCCACTGCACGTAATCGAAGTCATTTTTTTGACTGGCAGTATACGCGAAACGCGAAAGCACACGGCCAAAGCCGCGAATCTGGAATTTATTATCTAAGGTTGCTTTGATGGCTTGCTGGTACGGGTAAATCATCGTTAGAGGAGCGCGATCGGCACTTGCCATATCGCCGACTTCACGAACCTCTCCGCCGTAGATATTCAAACTCTGCACCGTCACTAAAAAGTTTGGGCGACCGTATTCGATAAACGGGCTGACTAGGTAAGCATCGCTCATTACGGGACGAGTCCAACGGTCTTCAAAATCGATATCTTTCTGAGGGCGATCCAAAACTCCGCTGATTCCCATGCGGAAACCACCCCAACGTTGCGTCAGATCTAGCCCGGTCAACGTTTGAAAAAACACGACCGGCTTTAAATCGACAACCCCGCGAAGCGTCCCGGTGTCCAATATTCCGGCATAACCAATCGCGAGCTCGTTCGAAGGTTTGTACATATAACTAAGTTGCAAGAGCGTCGAATCTGCAGAGCCCACTTGCAGGCGGGCCCCGTAACTGGCCTGAAAGACCACTTGGCTTTCGTTCGGTTTTTCGAAATTGTAATCGACCCTAGTCGATTCACTAAAAATACGGACCGATTCAGGGGGGCGACGGAACCACGGATTGCCGGGCACAAACTGGCCATTGACGATTTCAAAGGTCGGCCCCTGATTCGGAATAAAAACCGGAGAAGCAAAAACGCTGAGCGCGTACCCACTCCGTTCGGCTTCCCAAAAGATTCCACTAAGACCCTGCGCTTCGGGATTTAACGGATTCCACTGAAACAGCGGCTGCCAGAGTCCCAGACTCCAACGATTGTCGAGCTCGTTCCAGTTCATCAATTTTCGACCCAGAAAGAGCTTTTCGGTCTCGGACGTTTTTGTTTGAAAGTAGAATTCAGAAATATCGAGGTAGTTCATAAGCGGGGCGCCAAAAGCCACCGCACCTTCGATGTTCATCTTCATCGAGTCGTCGCTTTGCGGAGAACTTTTTAAACTGACTCCCGCAAACTGGTAATTGGTTTTTTCGGTTGCTTCGAAAGACGGACTTAAAAATGAGTTCGAGAAAAGCTGCAAATCAGAGCGAAGCTGCGCCCGCGCCGGTATCCCAGCGAAAATGATGCAAATACTCACGCAGGAACTGACTGCCAAGAGGGCAATCCGAACCGGCTTTTTACTCACAATTTTGCTGACGTAGCCTAAAATCAAGCGTCACCTACCAGTGCCATAACGTTCCAATTCCCGTGCCTGCACTGGGCAGTTCTGAACGGCAGATCCCCTCACCCGCGGCCTATTATTTAGACAAGTGACGCTTTTTGGCTCTTGCCTTTGCCTCCCCCACAGAATTTTGCTAAGGTTCGGGGATGCAGGCTAAAGCCAAATTCCTCATTATTCGCTTTTCGAGCTTCGGCGACGTCACGCAGACTCTGAGTGTGCCCTCCGCAATTCGTGCCGTTTACCCCGAAGCGGAAGTGCATTGGATCACGCGAAAGGATATGGCCCCACTGCTGCGACACCATCCGGCGATAGATAAAATTTGGGAGTATGATCGTAAGTCCGGATTAGCTGGTTTGTTTAGTCTTCTCGGCGAAATGCAACGGGGAACCAAGTTCACGCATATTTACGATGCCCACAATAATTTGCGATCTAGATTTGTTTACTGGAAATTAGGTTTGTTTCGCGG
>JACMRP010000063.1 GCA_014376325.1 Pseudobdellovibrionaceae bacterium | reverse complement strand
ATCGGCGATAACTTAGAAAGCGATATTCTTTTCAGGATCGATTTATTAAATCAATTTCGCGACGGCGGGCCACCACGAAATGCGCATCGCCTAGGATTACAAACTGTCGATAAAGCCGCTCAGCAAATTTTTTCTTACGCGCAAAAAATAAATTCCGAAAAGATTAAAGATCTTTCGATCAGTTTGCAGCATCTGCTATTGAATAGTTTTGCCGATCGGCTTTGCCGACGTCGATCGATCGGCAGCGATCGCGCTTTGATGGTTGGAGGTCGTGGCGTAAAGTTATCTAAGGACTCTCTGGTCCGTCAAAGCGAGTTCTTCTTAGCGCTCGACGGTGTCGAAAGCTCTAAAAATACCGAGACGACCGTAGGCATGGCATCAGGTATCGATAAAGCTTTATTATATGAAGTTCTTGGCAACCGCATCGAAAAGAAAAAGGATCTGCGCTTCGATAAGGAAAAGGGGCAATTCTACATCCGCGAAGCGAGATATTTTCAGGATCTGCCACTCGAAGAAGGTGGCGTCTCGATCGCGAAAGCAACGGAAGTCGCCGAACACTTGCCCGAGGTTTTGACGGAAGAGTGGGATTGGGTACTCAAAGAGAATCAAGAGCTCAGCGACTGGATGTCGCGTGTGTCGTACTTAGCGCGACGGCAAAATCTGGGGGAAGCATTTACTCGTGAAAAGCGTTTCGAAGCATTTTCAATGGCGTCGAGCGGTGAAAAAGACTTCCACGTCGTGCTCAAAAAAGATCTCGTTTATTTTTTCGAAAGCCTTCTGGAACCGGAGCTCCGCGATTATTTGCGCGAACATGTTCCCGGTAAAATCCAGGTACCTAGCGGAAGTTATTTAAAAGTATACTACCCTGAAGACCGGGATCCTTACCTTGAAGTTCGTATTCAAGAAGTGTTCGGCTGGGCTCACACTCCAAAAATCCTGAAGGGCCAACACGCGTTGACCTTGCACTTGCTGGGCCCTAATTATCGGCCCATGCAGGTGACGAGCGACCTGACCAGTTTTTGGCAAAACGCATACCCTGAAGTTCGGAGCGAGCTCCGTCTAAAGTATCCAAAACATTCTTGGCCGGAAGATCCCCTGGTCGCGAAAGCGGTTGCCAAAGGGAGATCCACAAAAAACTAGACGCGGCTTTTCAAAAATTTGACCGCAATCCACTTGTCATCGCTAAAACAGCTCTGTATTTATAATGTAAACATATATTATTGAATGCGGAGCGCGAAAATGACCGACCGGTACACTATTTTAGTCGTTCAAACAGAGCGACAAAAACTTTTAGACGTGATTACAAGTCTTAATACGCATTTTCCGAACGTTGTTGCCGTCAGCGACGACCGCGCCCTCGAGATGACGGCGAGTCTGCAACCAGATTTGATCGTGACGGATTATTCCGTGAGCGATATGGCCGGCATTGTTTTCTTCAAAAAGCTAATTACGGATCCTGTTCTTGGCTTGATCCCTACCCTCTTCGTTTCGGATTCCCGTTCTTACGACTACCGGTTAAACGCTTACGAAATCGGGGCGACAGATTTCGTTTCACGGCCCTTGGACGTCATTGACCTTTGCAAAAGAAGTTCCGTTCATATCCGGAATCGGCGCATCCTCGACAAGGAAGGTTCCGTGAGTATGGGAAACCTGGAACTCCGTCCAAAATCCAAAGAAGTATTCATTGACGGTAAACCGGCGGCACTGACCGATTTAGAATTCCGCATTCTGCACTGCCTGCTGACGACTCCCCGCCCGATCATTACACGCTCCGAAATATACAAGGCGGTCTGGGGGCAAGACATGAGTGATACGGGCCGACTGGACACCCAACTCTATAATTTAAAGAAAAAAATTAAATCTTTCGACGGAAAGATTAAATCGATCAACAAAATTGGTATGCGAATACTTGCGAGCGAGTCTATCTTCTTTCAAGAGTCAAAGAAGCCGGCGCGACCACAACGGTCTCAGGATCAACGTCCTTTATAACAACGGCATTCGCACCGATGCGACAGCCATCGCCTAATTTTATTGGGCCTAATACTTTTGCGCCCGTACCTATCATGACTCGGTTGCCAACTGTGGGATGTCTTTTTATCGGATCAAACTTCATTCCGCCTAATGTGACACCGTGAAAAATGATGCAGTCGTCGCCGATCTCGGCAGTTTCCCCTATCACGACGCCCATGCCATGATCGATTACCAAACGCCGCCCGATGGTCGCGCCCGGATGAATTTCGATTCCCGTCATATTTCTTGAAATCTCGCACGTCAGTCGCGCTAAAAAGAACAATTCATTTTTATAAAACCAGTGCGCGCAGCGATGAAACAACAATGCTTTGGGCCCCGGATAAAGCAGGCCAATTTCCCAAAGTGATTTTGCGGCTGGATCGTAATTTTTGTAAGTGTGGAGAAGCTCTAAAACCTTGGCCAACATATTTAGAACCGATCTTTTAGATTATCGAGTAAAAAGTAACGATCGAAAAGTTCGTTGTAGCGCGACCACTTATCGCTCACGTTTCTTTCGGTTTCGATGAAAGTTTGAATTGTGTTCATTTTGCTGTCGAGATCATCGACCATCGCGACCAAAACGGCTTCCATAAATTTAGGTCGTTTTGGCGAGCCATATTCGAGACGCCCGTGATGACTAAGAATAATATGTTTACACATGTCTTTGAGCTCTTCGCTGAAACCTAAAATTTTGCTGGCCTTTTTATCGACGAGTTCGCAAGCGAGCATCATGTGTCCGAGCAGCCGTCCCTTATCTGTGTAACTGACAGAGTCACCGTAAGAAAGCTCCCATACTTTTCCGATGTCGTGAAAAATGCCACCAAAAATCAACAGGTCGCGATTCAGAAAGTTATAATGACCGGCCATAAAATCCAGAATTTTGCAGATCGAAAGAACGTGCTCGAGCAATCCACCGCGCCAAGCATGATGGATCGTTTTAGCGGCAGGCGCCTGCATAAACATAGGCTTAATTTCGGGATCTTCTATGACGTCTAAGGTCAGCTGTCGTAAATGATCGCTCTTCATGGATCGAACGACGATCATTAACTCCGCGAACATATCATCGGTGTTTTTATTCGACACCGGAATAAAATCATCGGCACTGAAAGTCCCCGGCTCAGTTTTTTCAATACGGTGAATGATCAGTTGCTTCCGGTTTTGAAACAGTTGTACCAAACCTTTGACCTTGATAACGTCTCCGGCATCGAATTCTTTGTTAAGCTCTTCGACTCGGTCCCAAAGCCGTCCATCGATGGCGCCGGACAGATCACCCAAAACAAGGCTCATAAAAGGCCGTCCATTTTTGCCGAAGCCGACGGTCTTTTCTTTCACTAGAAAAACGGCGTCGACGGTATCCTTGTCCTGAAGTGCACGGACAGTTTGTTTTTCCATTAGATCGCCTCGCACAAAAGATTTTTATTTTTGCTGTCCGTGATGGTCACTTGAGTAATGAATATCTGAGTGTCTTTGATAATGGAAAATATGTAATGACCGGCGAGCAAAGTCACGTGACGCTGCCGGGTCGTGTTCGCCATGATGCCTTCGGTCTTCATCATTTCGGTGAATTTTTTGGTGATATCGAAATATTGGCTACAGCCCGAGCCGTAAACACGATTGTCTAATTTTCGTTTTCTGCCTTGACTGACGTAAAGGGCTTTGAAGTTTTTGCCTTCTTTAAATTCTTCCGGCAATTGAAATCCGACAAAGAAACTGCCGGCATCTGCAGTTGTATAATTCGAAAGATCAATGCTGCCGCCGCCTCTGGGAAGATCAATGACGTAAGCGGGCGACTTCAATACGTGATCATTTTTTTCGGTCAAAAAAACCTGAATCGAGGCGTAGAATATTCCAGGACTGACGACTTCCGCACCCGGCTTTTGTTCCGGATCTTTTTCGACAATCTCCCAAACTTTCGCTGGCATCTTAAAATCTGCCGGAAGCTCGTCGATTTTAACGGTCTGGGCAGATTCTGTGCGAAAGCTAAAAGGTTTCGTACAAGCTGTCAGTGTACCCAGCACCAGTAGTACAAACCCGATTCCGCGAGGAATCATGGCGACTCCACCTTATCGCGAAGTTCAATTAATGGGGCGAAATTAGACTCAGATTCAAAGCCCGCTTTGATTTCGTTTTGCAATCGGGCCCGTTCATTTTGCGCGTAAGCAACTTGCGCTAAGCCGTAATGGGAGACGACGTCCCCAAAATCTTTTTGGGCCAATGCCTTGTATGCGGTATCCGCGCACGCCGTATCTTTGGCCTTAAGGCAACTTTCACCTTGAACGTAAAGGGCCATTCGCGCCTGCTTGAATTCGGAACTTTGAAAAAGAATATTAGCTTCGTTCAGACGTCCTAGCTTTTTGAGATTTTCAGCTTGTGCCTGAATGCTAGTTAGCTGCTTGGGGGCTTGCGCCAAAGTCTCTTCGATGAGTTTGCCGGCCTCGAGATCACGATTTATTTCTAACAAACACATCGCGCGAACGGATTT
>JACMRP010000062.1 GCA_014376325.1 Pseudobdellovibrionaceae bacterium | reverse complement strand
GAAGGTCTGCCAAGGAGCTAACAAGTCCTTTTCGGTCAATGCCTGGCTTTTCGAAGTTTTAACCAGCGGGATCAGGGTGCCTTCAAAAGTCACATCGAATCCGTACTTTTGAGAAGCCGATAAAAGAGCATTTGCGCAGGCCAAAAAATATCGCTCAGAACTTTTGCAGGATTCTGGCTGAAGAAGCTCTTCAAGCGCCTGGGACTGAAGCCCGGTCGCGGCCCAGTATTGCTCACTAGTTTTGAGTTTCGATGGTGTCTTAGCGGCATTGCCGGACATGAAGGCGTAAAACCCCATGGCTAGGATAAGAAGAGCGTATGTCAAAATCTTCGGTGTCCGCGTCACAAACTACGTCCTTCGGTGAGAGCCAGTAAGTGTTTTCAAAGCAATGCCTGTGCCGTATTTTGGCGGCCCCAGATGCCGCTGAATGCTTCCAGGCGACCCCCTACTGGAGAAAATTCAGTGATGTTAAGGAGCTTTGCACCTTGAGTTTGGCAGGTGAATTATCTACATTAGCCCCATGATCATAGTAACTGGTGCAAACGGATTCATTGGCAGCGTCATGGTGTGGGAACTCAATCAAAAAGGGACCAGCGATATCGTCTGCGTTGACTCGATCGATTTAAAAACCCGGGATGTTCTTAAGCATCGCAAGTACTCCCGCTTTTTATCAAAAGACGAGTTGTGGTCGTTTCTTGAAACCAAAGAGGCTCAAGAAAAAGTAACTTGGGTTATTCACATGGGTGCGTGCTCCACGACGACCGAAACCAACAAAGAATTTCTATGGGAAAATAACACTTTCTATACTCAACGAATTTTTGAGTGGTGTACCAAACACGGCAAAAGCATGATTTACGCGAGCTCTGCCGCAACTTACGGCGCTGGCGAACTTGGTTTCGACGACACGACCGATGCGGAGCTACTAAAGCCCTTGAACCTGTACGGCGAAAGCAAAGTTCTTTTCGACCGTTGGGTGGTAAAACAAACTAAGACTCCGCCGCATTGGTACGGTCTGAAGTTTTTCAACGTATTCGGTCCAAACGAGTATCACAAAGAAGCTCAAGCGAGCGTGATCTTCAAAGCTTATAACCAAATTCGCGAAAGTGAATCACTGGGACTTTTTAAGTCGGCGAATCCAAAATTTAAAGACGGCGAATTTATGCGCGACTTTGTTTACGTTAAGGACATTACCGGCTGGATGTGGGAACTGATCGACAAAAAACCGGCAAATGGCGTCTACAATATGGGTTTCGGCAAACCACGCTCTTGGTTAGATTTGGCGAAAGCGGTTTTCGGGTCCCTCGGCAAAACCTTAAAAATTAATTGGCTCGAAATGCCCGCGAACATTCGCGATCAGTATCAGTACCACACCGAAGCCAAAACAGATAAGTGGGCCGCTGCCGGGATGAGTCCCGCAAAGTGGCCGCTTGAAAAAGGTGTCGACGATTACGTCAAAAATTATCTGACCAAATCAGATCCACTCTTGTAGGGAAAACCATGGAATCACTTCCGAAGCATTTGCAAAAATACGTGGTTGAACAAAACTACAAAAAATACACTCCCGTAGAGCAAGCCTCTTGGCGCTATATACTTCGTCAGCTAAAGGCATTTCTTTCCGTACACGCGCATGAAAGTTACGTCGAAGGCTTAGAAAAAACCGGAATTTCCATCGACACGATTCCGCGTATCGAAGACATCAGCGCAAAACTGAAAGAGTTCGGCTGGCGCGCGATCCCGGTCAGTGGTTTTATTCCACCCGCGGCTTTTATGGAGTTACAATCCTTAGGCGTCTTGCCCATCGCCTCCGACATGCGCACGTTGGATCATTTACTTTACACTCCCGCGCCCGATATCGTTCACGAAGCGGCAGGACACGCGCCCATTTTGACTCAACCCGAATTTGCCGAATACCTTCGTCAATACGCCCAGATTGCGAAAAAGGCGATCATCAGCAAAGAAGACATCGAAATGTACGAAGCGATTCGTGACCTTTCTGACCTTAAAGAAGCCTCTGATTCGACAGCCGAAAAAATTGCAGCCGCAGAATCACGATTAGATAAAGTTACCAAATCGATGGGTCACATTTCTGAAGCCTCCGAACTTGGACGTATGAATTGGTGGACTGCGGAATACGGCTTAATCGGAGATTTAAAAAATCCAAAACTTTTCGGCGCCGGACTGCTGTCCTCTGTCGGTGAGGCGAAGTTTTGTCTTAGCGACAAGGTGAAGAAGATTCCGTTAACCGTTGATTGTATTCGGCACGGCTACGATATCACCGAACCGCAACCGCAGCTTTTTGTAACGCCCGATTTTAAGTCGCTCCCGAAAGTTTTAAAGGAGATGGCCGATCAGATGGCTTTCCGAAAAGGTGGCCTTTCTTCACTGCAAAAAATTATTCAGGCGGAATCTGTAAATACTGTGCAGCTGAATTCCGGTATCCAAATATCAGGAATTTTGGCGGAAGTTCTGACTCCCCCGCACCCGTCCCAAGAAATTGCTTACCTAAAATTCAAAGGACCATCGCAGTTGTCCTTCGCGGATCACGAACTTCAAGGGCATGGGATCGAATATCACTTTGAAGGTTTCGGGACCCCGATCGGCAAGTTAAAGATGTTCCCGTCTATTTGCCCATCCAAATTGTCTGACAGTCAGTGGGATAAGTTAAGTGCAGCTCCAGGCAAAACGATGAAACTTGAATTTACTAGCGGTGTTGTCGTTACCGGCCTGTTCAACGGCCGGGTGGAGCAAGAACAAAAGACAATCTTACTTTCTTTGACCGAAGCGACGGCGACCTACCACGGAAAAGTTTTATTTGATCCAAGCTGGGGAACTTACGATATGGCCATTGGGTCTAGCGTGCCTTCGGTGTTTGGCGGGCCCGCCGATCGGTTTAACTATGGTGACACAGAAGATTTCGTTGCTGCCCGAGTACCGCAACGCGCGTACAGTGAAAAAGAAAAACTTTTTCATTCGCAATACGCAAAAGTGCGGGAACTTCGCGAACGGGATCTTCGTGGGGAAGAGCTCGTTCAATCATTGGAATCCGTCGTGCAAATTCACGACAAAAATTTCGAAAACGATTGGCTTTTACGACTTGAAATATTTGAACTTTTAAAAAATCTTGCACCCGACGCCGAGTCTTTAAAGACGGTCACTGCAAAATTAAATGAACTTTCTAAGACCAATGAAAAAGTCGCTTCGATGATTCAAGACGGAATCAACCATGCGCAGCTTTGAAATTCGCATTGTTCTAGTTCGCAGTATTTACGAACGCAATGTCGGAGCCACTTCCCGAGCCATGAGCAACATGGGCTGCGAAAAGCTAATCCTGGTCGATCCCAAATGCGAACTTACTTACGAAGCTCAACAGGCAGCGGCGACCGGACAAACGGGATTGCAGAACCGGGTGACTTACAATGGCTGGCCAGAGTTTTTAGCGGCAGAGCCCGAAAGCATCAAGATTTGCATGACCGCCCGTGACGGCAAAGGACGCCAGGTCCGAGACCTCGACGATGTTTTGCAAGATATAAAAGAAAAATCTCCGCAGTTCCAGCGCGACAACGAAATCCCCTACGTAGTCCACCTTATATTCGGTCCAGAAGACTGGGGTCTTAGCGGCGAAGATTTAGAAGTCGCGAACTTCTGCGCGTGCATTCCGACCTACGGGGACAACTGGAGCCTGAACTTATCGCAGGCAACCTTATTGACCATGTTCTCGCTTCGTAAAGCGTGGGGCGGCAACAGAACGCAACTAGACGGTGGTAGCGAAGACCGACGCGCGCCACAGGGAATCGAAGGCATCAACCCGGATTTGACGTTAAAGACTTGGCTTCAAGAAATGGGCTTCGACTTATCAAAAAAGAAAATCAACGTCTACACGGTCCTTCGACGGATGCTCTTACAGAACACCCCGACTAAAAAAGAACTGATCATTCTGGAAACCGTACTTCAACAAAGCATCCGGAAACTTCAAGAATATAACAGCCTCAGAAAATAGTCGGTGTGATTAGCGCTTCAGGATTTCGGTCTCGTAGAACTTGCGTTCGAATCGACGGTAAGATTCCAGACGAACTTCAGACCCTAGAACGTTTTTCATTCTCTCCATGCTCTGTTTTTCTAGAGCGTGCATTTTTTGAATGCCGTCTTTAACGAAGTCAGGATGAATCGTCTGGCGTTTTTCATTCAACTCTTTGACCAGGGCACTCGACATAGACAGCACTTGGATAGATTTGTCTTCATCCACGCGCCAAGTTTTTAGCAAGTACGCAGAGGCCGCTTTGTAGAGTTTCTTTTGGAACTCGGTCTCTTGGAAACTATCCACGAAGTCTTTTGTGTAAATGACCGCTTCGGTGTAGCTGTCTTTCAGTTCCGGTGTCTGAACTGGGTTAAACTTACGCTTGTCCAATTCTTCTTGTCTTCGACGAGCGTCTTCATTCGCGATCGTCCGCATTGGATTTTTATCCTGGTTCATGATCGACTGGATCTTTAAAGAACCGAAAGTCAGTGCCAGACCGCAGACCAAACCGGTCGCGAGCCAACGCATATGTTCCTTTTTCTTTTTACGCTCGAGCGATTGCGAATGTTTAGGCTTCGCACCGACATCCGTAAAGGATACCGCACGCCCTTCGATCGCGGCTTGGACTCCGTCAAAGATCACGCTGGATACCTGATCCCATTTCGCCGGCTCAAGAACCTTCGCGATGCGGGTTTCGACGATCACGATGATTTCTTTTACGAGTTTGTCCTTGCGACTTACGATTTCGTCAAAAAGTTCCCGCTCTAACTTTTGCAAACGTTTACCCATATCAAGCTGCGCTTCGTTCACACGCTCTTCGGAATCCTTGATAATCTGCATACGATCGCGTTCTAAGCGGTCTTTAAGCTGTGCCTTTTGCTGATGGATATCTTGTTCCATTTGCCGGCGTTTTTCTTCAGTGGCTTGGATGTCCAAAGAGAAATGTCCCATTTGACCCTGAAGCTCTTTTAATTTTGATTCAAGGGCGCTGCGCTCTTGCAGAAGCAACTGATTGGCTTTTTTAAGATTTTCGCCCATCTGTTCTTGCCGCTTAATTTCTTCATGAGAAGTAGATTCTTGTGCCCGTATTCCGGCAAGATCTTTTTGCGCAACGATAAGTTCATCCTGCAAAGTTTTAAAAGTGCTCGACAAATTCGTCATTCGCGCATCGTGATCCTCCAGTTCGCCTTGGGACCTGATCTGGAATTCTTCTTCTTCGCGTTTTAAGTCTTGAACGTGCTTCTGCTTCGCATCGATCTGTGAACGCAGGTCCTTAAGGTCTTTTTCAATTTCAACACGTGCTTTTTCTAATAACTCTTCCGACTGCATTTTTGCAAAGCCCAGTAAGTCTGCAGCTTCTGCCTTAGAACTAGCAACGTAATCCGCCGCTTCGAGTTCGGCCTTATTAATTGCCTTTTCGAAAGCCTCTTTCTTGACTGTCTCTGCTTCATGACGCGCGTTCGCGATAATGTGATCCACTTCACGTCGGGTCTTTTCGCGCATATTGTCGACGTACAAGTCGACCTCGTCGCGTAGCTCTTGCGCCATGTGACGGGCCTGCGTGATTAACTCTTGCCCCATAGATTGAAAATTAATGATGACGGCATCCGCTTCTTTGTGCGCTGCCGAAATCTTTTCTTGATAATAGACGTCGGCCTCTGCCTGACGGTCTTGGGCTTGAGTATAAATAGCTTGAACGCGCTTTTCGGCCTGCATTTCACCTTGATAGATAATCTGGGCCGACTTTTTGTGAGCTTCGTGAACTAATCGCTCAGCTTCATTCTTTAAGGCAGCTAGGCGAGCCGTCTCTGCAACCTTTTTTGCTTCGTCAACCGGAGCCGATTCTTTGTGTTCGTTGCGCGGAGCTAGCGGGGCTTTTAGATCCAGTTTTAACTCGATCTTTGGCACAAGCGCTTCGGCGACGCTTTTCTCTAGACGCATTGAAGTTCGATCAGCTGACTTATCAACGGTCGCGATGATTCTTTCCGGAGCCTTTAGAATGCCGCTCTTTTCAAAATTTTGCTGCTCAATTTTTTTATCTATATCTGGCTTTTCGATTTTGCGGGCCACCAATTTTTCAGCAACCAGTGGATGCTGCATGAATTCGGTGGATTCCGCCTTCATGATGTCGGAAACCTCTTCGTCTTTTAAGTCTAGATTTAGACTTACGATATAGTCTGATTTGCCAATGCGAATCTTGTCGGCAGGCAGCACGTTCACCAAAGTATTATTGGCGATTCTTGCCCCGTTCACAAAAGTTCCATTCGAAGAACCCTTGTCTTCGATCCAAACTTGGTCTTGACGGCGATAAACGGTCAAATGAACCCGACTGATGCTATCTTCGGTTAAAGAGATCGCACAATCCACAGAACGACCAATCGTGAACGAATCTTCGTTCACGATCTTGGTCATTATTTGGTCCTTTCTCTGGACCGTTACTGTGTACTTGCACAGAGTCTTCAACATCTTCGTAATCCCCTCGGGATCCTTAAAAATTTACTAAATTAAATACTAAACTATGACGCTTTCGATTTTCGAACTTCTGCAAGGTCCCGGGTGCGATTTGCTTTGCCCAGTTCTTTGTTCAGTGCGTCCGCAGCTAATGCGTCCACGGCATCTTTGTGTTCGTCAAATTCGTGTTCTTCACGTGGATAAGCATTGCTGTCGCTGCGATACCACAAAAGATCTAACGCACTTTCAAAACGATCAATCATAGAAACGTACGAACGTTCCGGTGACATCATCGTGTTGATCACGTGACTCAATAAAGAGAACACGATACCAACGATCGAAGACTTCATCGCGAAAGAAATCTCATGAAGGAATTTATCCATTACGTTCTTGGTCGTTTCCAAATCTTGCAGATTCATACCGCCCAAATCACCGAGACCACCCGAGATACCGATAAAGGTTCCCAAGATACCGGTCACGACGAACAAACCCGGGAATAACGAAATAACGTCATTTAGGCCAGCCATCGGGAAAATACCGAACACGCGATTGAAACATGGATTGTGGTTGAACGTCGCGCGAGTGATGTTCAATAATTTTGGAGTTTCTTCGGTCCACTTAAGAAACTTCAGTTGCTTCAAAATATCTTTTACGAGCCAAGCGCATCCTTGTTTTACCAAGAAAATACGATCGCTCCAGCTCATGACCATGTCCGGACGACGGCGTTTCATACGGTCACGAATTTCGAAAATTTCGTAGTAGGTTCTTTCCAGCATGCGCTTAGAAAGCACGAAGAACGAAACGCCCGTTGGCTGCTCGCCAGGGATTTCGGTTTCCATGTAACGGTTGACGCGTTTTTCAAACTCGCGAGCAAACCATTCGTGACGACGAACCGTATAATATACCATCGCACGGAGGAATACTCCGCAGACGAATATAACCGCCATCGCGTACGGTAGGCAGATGATAAAATATTCTGCTAGTGTCTTACTTGTCACAACGCACCTCTTTTACTTCTTTTGATCCACATTGAATCGGATGATAACCCTTTGCGCTTTCTTACAATCGTTCTGCTTACAGAATTCGTTTGCGTTAGCCACATTGCG
>JACMRP010000061.1 GCA_014376325.1 Pseudobdellovibrionaceae bacterium | reverse complement strand
TTCCTTTGCTTCCAACTCACTCAGGGCTTGATGAAGCCCCCGAGTTTAAGTATCGTCTCAAACTGAGATGATTAAAAACTTGTTCCCCTCTACGATATACTACTCCCCGCTCGTTGGCAGCCGTCCGAAAGCCCTGAATCGCGAACTCCTGAAAGAGTCGCTGAAATTCCGCGAAATCGACGATGCCGGCCGCGAATGGTCCAAAGCCAACTACCGTGGTGGATACACAAGTTACGGATCGATTGGGCATTTGCACGAAGTGTCGCCCACTTTCGAGCAGCTCAAATCCGAGATCGACAAACACGTTCGAAAGTATATTCAACATTTAGAAATGGACGTAAATCCGAAGCAGATCCAGATGCGCACATGCTGGATCAACATTATGCCGAAGGGAACGTCCCACACTTCGCACATCCACCCGCTTTCAGTCTTCAGCGGCACCTACTACGTCCAGACTCCAAAAAATGGCAGCGCGATCAAATTTGAAGATCCTCGCATGATGGCTTTTATGGCCTCGCCCCCGCGCAAGACTAAAGCGAAAGAACAAAACCAACGTTTCGTGGAGTTAAAACCCGAAACCGGTCACGTGGTGCTTTTTGAAAGTTGGATGCGGCACGAAGTTCCAGTGCACCTTGCGGATAACGAACGTATCAGCATCAGCTTCAATTACGACTGGGTTTAACTTTGAAACAAACCCTCCTTCGCGCGGAACATATATCAAAAAAATTCCAGTCGAAGATAGTCCTGAAAGATATATCGATCGAACTCAAAGTCGGCGAATTTTTAACATTTCTTGGGCCGTCAGGATGCGGGAAGTCCACCTTGTTGCGGATCCTTGCCGGACTTGAAGCGGTCGATGGTGGTTCCGTTCAGTGGCAAGGCAATCCGCAATTTGGATTCGTTTTTCAAGAGTCTGAACTGCTTTCTTGGCGGAACGTTTTAGAAAACGTGAGATTGCCCCTGGAACTTCGAGCGGAACTTTCAGTCGCGGAACAAAATGCGACGGCGCTCGCATCCCTGGCCAAAGTCGGGCTTGCCGAATCCGCAAGGCTTTTTCCGCACGAGCTTTCAGGCGGCATGAAGATGCGCGTGTCGATTGCGCGGGCCCTCGTCGCAAATCCCAAAGTCCTTTTTATGGACGAACCCTTTTCTGCCTTGGACGAAGTCACCCGCTTCCAGCAGCAGGATCTTTTGCGCGGTCTTTGCGAAAGTGAATTTCTGACGGTTTTATTCGTCACTCATTCGAGCTCCGAGGCGGCGTATCTGTCGGACAGAATACTGATGATGTCGAATCAGGCTGGTAAGTTCATCCTAGACCAGCCACTGCCGTTTCAAGATCGAAATGAAATCTTCCGCAAAGGTGCGACTTACCAAAAACAAGTTTCCGAGATCAGCGACAAACTGAAAGGAGCCTTTGCGTGAAAATCTTCAAGAACTGGAATTGGCCCGCTATTTTTAGTTTTACATTATTGACCGCTCTGGCCGAAATCCTGATCCGCACCGGCCTGTTGCCAGATTTTTTATTTCCAGCACCGAGCACGGTTTTGCAAACGCTCGTTCAGAATTCCGCTGAGTTTTCGCGAGGCACCGGCGAAACTCTGAAAGCATCCCTTGCGGGATTGGCTTTGAGTATTGTTTGCGGGATTGCGGTCGCGGTTGGATTTTCGTTATCCGATTTTTTGAAGCGGGCCATTTTGCCGTTTGCCGTTTTCTTTCAAACGGTGCCGATCATTGCGGTAGCTCCATTGCTGGTGATTTATTTTGGCTTCGGAATGCCGACCGTCATTTCGGCCGCATTCATTGTTTCGATCTTTCCGATCATCGCGAATACTTTACTGGGGTTAGAAAGCGTTGAGCCCGGCAAGCTGGACCTGCTCCGTTTATACCGCGCGAGCCCGTGGCAAATCTTATTAAAGCTCCGATTGCCACAAGCATACGGGTCTATTTACGCGGGATTAAAGACCGCGACGGGGCTCGCGATCATCGGAGCGATCGCGGGTGAATTTGTCGCCGGTGGGGGACTTGGCGCGCTGATTGACTCGGCCCGCACGCAGCAACGGATTGACATCGTCTTCGGTGCTTTGATTTTATTGTCTTTGATGGGTCTAGCCTGCATTTCTGGATTGAAACTCACAAACCGACTCGTTCAGAAATTCCGCCCTTACGGAATTCACTTAAAGGATTAGTTGAATCATGAAGAAATATTTTAAATGGCAATTGTTGTTTGCGCTAGTTTCATCATCTTCAGTTGTGTTTGCAGTAACCATCAAGCTGACTCTGAATTGGAAGGCCGAGCCCCAGTTCGGTGGATTTTACGCCGCCAAACTCAACAATGAATTCAAGAAAAGAAATCTAGAAGTGGAAATCATCGAGGGCGGATCTGGCACTCCGACTGTCCAAATGCTTGCTGCCGGAAAAACGGATTTCGCGATTGTCAGCAGCGAAGAGATCCTGATTGCGCGGGACCGAGGTGCTGACGTTAAGGCCGTCTTTGCCGTTTACCAAACAAACCCGCAAGCGATCATGACTCACGCCGAAAAAAACTACGCATCGCTCAAAGACGTCTTTAACAACGAAGGAACACTTTCGATGCAGAGCGGACTTTCGTACGCGCAGTTTCTTCTGAAGAAATACCCAAACCCGAAAGTGAAGATCGTTCCGGATAGTGGCGGAATCACGTTGTTTAAAACAAAATCAGATCATTCTCAACAGTGCTTCTTTACTTCGGAGCCGCTACTGGCCGAAAGCGCAGGACTCAAAGTGAAAACCTTTTTAGTCTCTGAGGAAGGTTTCAATCCCTACACCACCGTCGTCGCGGTCAGCGAAGCGACGCTCAAAAAATCGCCAAACATGGTCAAGACCTTTAGTGAAGCCGTTCGCGCTGGGTGGCAGGCTTATCTGAAGGATCCAGAGCCCACCAACAAGTTCATGTCTGGCCTCAACAAAGCGATGGACTCCGCAACGTTCACCAGAAGTGCCGCGGCTCAAAAAAATCTGATCGAGACGGAGGAGAATAAATCCAATGGTCTAGGGACGATGACTGCAAAACGCTGGTTTCAGTTAACTACGCAGATGAAAGATCTGGGGCTTATCAAAAAAACTCAAAAGGCCTCGGACCTTTATCAAAACTACTGATGGAAATACTTTATGTTCCAAATACGTGAGTTCACCGAAAAGGACATTCCTGCCGTGCGTGCTTTCACGGATGCTGTCATCGGAAAGAATTATTTTTCGGAAGCGGAGCTGCTTGAAAACTTACAAAAGTCGCAAGCAAAGACGGATAACGGCAACGTGGTGACTTCTTTCGTGCTGGTCGATGGTAATAAAATTATGGGTTTGCGCTTAGCTTACGCGCCCGGCCTGTGGAGCAAGGGCAAAGGTAAAAAACTTCGCCCCGATCTTTGGAGGACGCCCCATGCAGAAACGGCTTATTTTCAGAGTCTGTTCTTGTCGCTAGAAGCGCAAGGCCAGGGCTGGGGCCCGAAACTTTCGGCCGCTTCGATCGAGAGCTTTCGAAAATTAGGCGCGACCGCCATCGTTACCCACGCTTGGAAAGAATCACCCAACAATTCCTCCATTCGCTATTTAAGCAAACAGGGGTTTGAATCTGTCGCGGTTCACCCCGAATATTGGATCGACGTTGATTACGAATGTGTGCTCGACGGAAAACCCTGCCGGTGCACGGCAGAAGAAATGATTTTATACATATGAGCATCTCTTACTGGTTAGACCAAAGCGGCCAGACCAACGGCACTTCTAAAAAAACTTACGACTTCGTCATCGTCGGTGGCGGCATCGCGGGCCTTTCGACCGCCTACTGGTTGCAAAAAGAAAATCCGAAACTTAAAATCGCCTTGATCGAAAAGGACCGGATCGGTTTCGGTGCTTCTGGCAGAAACGCGGGCTTTGTGACTTGCGG
>JACMRP010000393.1 GCA_014376325.1 Pseudobdellovibrionaceae bacterium | reverse complement strand
TGTTATTTTCGGCGACGTTCGCTTCAGGACTTTTGATTGCCTTCGTCGTGACATACTTTCAGATACAAAAGTCGCTGGAAGAATCAAACCGGACAGTCATGACCGCGAAACTGCAAGAGACTTCGACTATCCTTTCCACCGAAGGCGTGGACGTTTTGCGCGGCTTTCTCGCGGAAGAAAAGAATCGGATCGTCAATGCGCCTTTCTTGATTCGCGTGCTCACGGTCGACGGTGACGCGCTTTTTACGAAGCCGTCCGTTCAGCAAGAGACTTTTGATTTTGACAGTCTCTCTAGAAAAGAACTTCATCCCGAACAAATCCTCGGCTGGCATGCCCTGTCGGCAGTCAACGACGAAGACAAATTCGATCTGTTGACCGAAAAGGTTCGGGACAACCTGTACATCCAAGTCGGCAAGAGCAGCGAGGACCGCGATGAGATCCTCGAACGGATCGTCAGCGTTTTTGCGGTCACCGGGGGCGTGATCGCGCTCTTAAGCATTCTGCTTGGCATCTGGTACGCGAAGAAATCACTTTCGCCATTACGGAATTTGCGGAGCACGATGCTTGAAATAGAGCGAGGCGACCTAGGCAGAAGGGTCGTCGTCGGCGAAGCCCAGGATGAACTTCAAGATATGGCGCAAACATTTAACCGCATGATTGCGCGCATCGAAAAGTTGATCCATATGATGCGCGAATCTTTGGACAATGTCGCCCACGATATTAGAACGCCGCTGACCCGCATCCGCGCGGTTGCGGAGGATGCGCTGACTTCGTCCACGTCCGACTCTTTGCGTGACGCCCTGGCCGACTGTGCGGAAAGTTCCGAGAATATTTCTGAACTTGTGGATCAGCTAATGAGCATTTCTGAAGCCGAGGCAGGCACCTTAGCTTTGCGCTACGAAACGAATTACGTTCGCGAGCTTTTAACGGACGTAGTTGAGATCTATGAATTCGTAGCGCTCGAAAAATTTATCGAAGTGACACTTCTGCCTTTCGATAAAAATTTGCTCTGGATAATGGACCGCAAGCGCATCAAACAAGTCGTGGCGAACCTGTTAGACAACGCGATTAAATTTTCGCCGCCGAACAAAATTGTGGTGATCAATGCCGAAGTCCGAGACGATAAACTTGTGATCTCTGTCGAAGACCGGGGGCCCGGCGTTGCCGACGACGAGCTGGGTCGCATTTGGGACCGGCTTTACCGCGGCGATAAAAGTCGCAGCACGAAGGGACTTGGACTGGGTCTATCTATCGTGAAGTCCATTACGCTCGCGCACGGAGGAAACGTCCAGGTCATCAAGGTTTCTGAAGGCGGACTTCGATTCTCGGTGACGATTCCGAAACTGAGTTAGATTGCCGAGATGTAATGGTGCAAGCTTGGACTTCGAACTGCCATATTGTTTTAATTATCATAACTAAAACAAAGGAGTCCCAAGTGTTGCGATTGAAGCGGTCGTTGCTAATGTCGATGTTTTTCTTTGCCTCGATTTCTTCGGCGGGCACTCAGAGCGGGAAATACTTCGACCACGCGATCTTTGTGCTGTTCGAAAATACAAATTACAGTGCCGCTATAAAAGAACCTTTCTTTGCAAAGCTCGCTAGCTCTGGTGCGAACTTTACTAACTTTTTGGCACTGACGCATCCTTCGCAAGGTAACTACGTGGGTTTAACTTCGGGATCGCTGAATGGAGTCAAAGGCGACGGGGAGTACAACATCGATTCAACCAACATCGCGGACTTGCTTGAAGCACGAAATTTAACTTGGAAAGTTTATGCCGAAGATTATCCGGGAAATTGCTTTACCGGCATGTCGTCGAAAGGTTACGCTAGAAAACACAATCCGTTTATCAGCTTCATGAACATCCAAAAAAATCCAAAGCGTTGCGCGAACATCGTTAATGCGGCGGAATTTGACAAAGATGCGGCGAACGGTCAGTTGCCTAACTACGTGTTTTACATTCCCAATAATAACGACAACGGACACGACACCGGCGTCGCTTACGCCGACAAATGGTACGGGCAAAAATTCTCGAGCTACCTCAATAACGCAAGCTTCATGAACAACACAGTTTTGATTTCAACATTCGATGAAAGCGGTGCGAGTTCTAGAAATCAAATCTACACCAGCATCGTCGGACCTGCCGTTCGACCCGGTGAGGTGGCGGCTGGACTTAATATTTACAGTGTACTAAAACTCATCGAAGAAAACTGGAATATTGGCGATCTGGGTAGAAGCGATGCGAACGCTCCTTCGATTCCGAATATCTGGCAGTAATCGAACAGGCGGGCATTGAGTTTATTACCCAGAAACATTGCATGAAGATTACGTGTGTATTGCATGGAGTTTCTGGATTTTGGCGGGTCTTTCATTCGACCATCATCTCAGAAAATGAGGGACCGCCATCGTGAAAACAGTTTTACTTTTTTGGTACTGATTCTGACGTCTCTGAATGCTTCGGCCTTTAAGAAAAAAGCTAAATTCGATTTAGCGTCCGAAGTTACAAAATGGAAAGCGATTATTTCGCTGACTGATATCTATTCGATCGAGCGTCACCCAGTCGGCGAGGTTGTGCCGCCAATATTTCCCATCAGGATGAGCAGCCAGTAAAAGAGTTCATCCTTAAGTTTAAAGATCATGACCAGAAATATCATCGCGCTAAAAATCGCGACGTCAATGACCGCGCCCAGGGTGTAGCCAAGCATCGAGGGAGGTTTTTCAAAGTGGAAGTCCTTTTTTAATGCGCGTTGCTAGCGGGTCTTTGCCGGAAGACAGCGATGCAGACAATGATGAAACCGACTAATGCCGCAGACGCCGTGTAACGACTCAGCGCGATACCGCCGTTTTCGAGTGGTTTATCTAGGTAGTCGCCGACGACCGCACCAAGTGGACGGGTCAACACGAAGGCGGACCAGAAAAGTACGGTTCTGGAAACGTTCGTCCAGAAGTAAAGACCGACGACGACGAGCAAGCCTGCACCGAAAAGAACGGCACTTCCGGCATAACCAAAGCCCATCGAATCCGAAGTCCAATCGCCCAGCGCGGTACCGAGTGTCTGCGAAAACATGATGGTCACCCAATAAAAGATTTCCGCC
>JACMRP010000392.1 GCA_014376325.1 Pseudobdellovibrionaceae bacterium | reverse complement strand
GAAAGTCCTTTACCCGCCTTACGCTGGCTGGAAGTTGAGTCTGGTGCGCAAAATAATTCGATGGGGTCTTTGATTTTCTCAAAGACTTAAGTGGTGTCACTTTTGGGGGGCACTTTTGGCACTGTCCCGACCGGCTCGGAATTTGTAATAGCGCTCACCGGTGTCACTCATGACCAATTTTATTTGAGAGAGAATCGATGAGACAGTTTTTAATTGCAATGATCCTTGCGGCTTTGACGGCGCAAGCAGCCGTCGCGGAAGAGCGCGGACGACCGGGCCCACCCCGCGGTGAACCACCTCCACGGAATGACGATGAAGATTGAAGAAGGGCCGAAGAAGAGCAGCAACGTCGTGACTCTGCTGCCCGTCGCGAACGCGCTAAAAGCGCCATGTCGGTTTCAAAAGTTTTTGCGGTCGGCCTAGACGAACAGCTTTGTATCGATTCTGCGAATGCACGAGTCAAAAAACTAACTGGCCACCCGGTTCGCACTTGCGAACGAAAAGCCGAAGGAGTTTTCACTTGCGCGGTCTCTGAACAAAAAGTTTCTGAAGCACCGGGTCCTATCCTGGGTGTTGTCGGAAAAGGCGATTACAACCACAGTTGTGGCGACGAAAAAAAATGTCGCACTTCCGTTATCAAAACGGCAGAAGCAAACGCGGTGGAACTTTGCAAAGCTAAGTTCGGGGTTGATTGCACCGTTACCAAGCGTGGCGAAACGACCTTCGAGCTAAAAAAGAAACGTTACATTTGCGCCGCTACAGCGGAAGCTCAACCGGCTGCGGAATTTAAATTCCAATGCGCGGCCGAGATAACCGCAAAGGCAACCGTTCGATAACGAACGACTTTACGCAACTTACCAACGGGGTTTCCTTCAGCGGAAGCCCCGTTTTTTTTAAACTAATTAAGACTTCGGATAAGTCTGCGGTCGCCCACGATCCACAGTAAGTCCCCGACCTCGATCGTCAAACCAGAATCAGGATTCAGGAAGCGTTTGCCGCTTCGCTCAACTCCGACGACGATGCCCTTCGTCGCTTCTCTTAAACCAGAATGACGAATCGTTTTCCCCAGATATTCCGAAGTCAACGGCACCATATATTGTTCCAGCGTGTAATCGCGATTTGCGGTTGCATTGTCCGAACGGCTCTTTTCTTGATCCAAAAACTTTTTAAATTTTAACAACTGTTCATCCGTCCCGATCACAAATATGTGATCTAGCGGCATCAGCATCTCGTTGCGGCCTGGGGCAGTAATGCGCTTTTCTCCGCGACGGATTAATGCCACCGTGACGCCGTAACGTTCGCGAATCGAAAGTTTCTCTAGGTACGTCCCCACGTAATCCGCCTCTTGCGGGACGATAAATTCAACCAGATGGGCGTCCCACGGAGCAAGCGGCGGCATTTCGAAACGGGACGGATCGGCTTCAGTTTCTTTTTTAGAACGCAGGTTTTTTAAAAATCGCGCTTCCACTTTTGCGTAAAGGCTTCCGAGTTTCGAAGAAAATAAAACTAAAAATATCGAAGCGGTTCCGAGCATCAAGACGGCTTCCATCACTTGCGGAATAAACTGGGTGATCAAGACGGACAAAAGCGCCAGTCCCCAAAATCCGCGGAAGATGGACAAAAACAAAACCGATGAACGGGCGCCACGATTCTTCCAAATGACCGCGAACGAATAGCCGTCAATCTGGCTAAAGGCCAGCGCCCACAAAAATGGCGCCGCCAGCAATATCGTTAACGCCGAACTTAGTGTCATCGCGACGATCGGTTGCGTAATTTTAGTTTCTAGCCAAGGCAGCAGACCCTGCGAAGTCGTTAAGAATATCGCAACGACGATCACGGTATTTAAAAGCAACTTAAGACTGTAATTTTTCAAATACTCACGACGACTGGTCATCACGGCAGGTTCCGGCAACAGGCTGTAACTGTCCATGGACCGGCGCACCTTCGGCGGCAGAATCCGTACTAGCCACGTGTACATGCCCTCAGACCCTTTCACCATGTAAGGAGAGGTGAAGGTGGTTAGAACCGAAACCGCGACGGCGATCGGGTAAAGCAATTCGTTGGTTACTTTCAGCGTCACGCCTAAGGTCGCGATGATGTAAGAAAATTCTCCGATTTGGGCCAGGCTCATACCCGCCTGGACCGAAGTTTTTAAATTTTGACCAGATATCAAAGAACCAAAAGTGATGCTGAACACTTTACCGAAGATCAGCACTGCGCTGAGCCCCAGCACAAATCCCCAGTGCTCAATCACGACATTGGGATCAATCAACATTCCGACCGAAACAAAAAAGATGGCAGAGAATAAATTCTTCACCGACATGATGACGTGCTCGATCTTTTCGCCCTCACTGGTTTCGGCGAGCAAAGATCCCATAACGAAGGCCCCAAGAGCCGGCGAAAAGCCCGCCTTCGTTGCGAGCACGACCATCAAAAAGCAGAGCCCGAGCGAAACGATCAGGGTCGATTCTGGATTCAGCAAATGGCGGATGCGCTTCACGACATTCGGCAAAATAAAAACGCCTACCATAAACCACAGACATAAAAAGAAAATCAGGCGCGACATCTGCTCGAACATCTGGACGCCATGAAACTCTCGACTGATCGCGAGTGTCGATAACAATACCATGATCAGGACAGCTGCTAGATCTTCGAAGATTAAAATCCCGACAACTAAATTTGCAAATCGGCGCCCCTTCAGTCCCATCTCTTCAAAAGTTTTGATCACGATAGTTGTCGAAGAAATCGAAATGACCGCGCCCAGGAACATGCTGTTCATCCAGTCCCAGCCAATCACCCGTCCGGTTAAAAAACCCAAGATCACCATCACGACCACTTGAAACGTGGCCGTAATTCCGGCCGAAGCACCAACGCTCATCAATTTGCGGAAGCTAAATTCAAGACCAATCGCGAACAGCAAAAAGATCACGCCGATCTCGGCCCAGAGATTGATGCCTTCTAGGTCCGTAACTTTAGGTAAAAACTCTTGGTGGGGCCCAACTAACATTCCGGCTACCAGATAACCGAGCACGACGGGTTGTTTTAATTTTTTGAACGTCAGGCTAACGAATGCCGCGACTACGAGGATTAATGCCAGATCTTGAATAATTTGCGGGAGATGAGTCATAACCCATGATGCATCCGGCGTGGGCGGTTTGAAAAGTCCTAAGACCAAAAAATAAAAAAAGAGGAGTCCTTCGTGGTCTCCTCTTTAAAATTTCGTAGAGTTTTAATTCTGATTTCGCGAAATAATCACGAAAGTAAAATTACATTGATCTTACTTGGGTCTTATTTTCCAAGTGCCGCATTCACGGCAGCTTCTGCATTTACTAAACCGGCACCGTATTCGTTATTGGTGTTTGGTCCAAGAACCCCGGCCGTTTTTTGTAAAATCGCTTTTACTTCAGATGGCTTCAAGTTTTTGTTAGCCGCTTTAATCAAAGCGACAACGCCCGCAACGTGAGGAGTCGCCATCGAAGTTCCGTCGAAAGCGGTATAATCCGTTTTCAAAGTCACGATCGATGCTTGAGTTCCCTTGCCAGCTTGCAATGCCGCTTTCAATTGTTCGCCAGCGCCTTGTTCAATCAGCGCAACCGCAATCGGCATTGTCGAACCGTCTTGAGTGAGTGCTGCGTGGATCAATCCCGGAGCATTGTTGTAGAACAAGATTCCGGCCGCTTTAGCCGCCATCGCGTTTTTAGCCTTTTCGCCAAATGCGATTTCGCCGCGAGAAACAAGAACGTATTTTCCTTCAACATTTAAAGAAGCAAAATCTTCTGGCTTACCGAGTCCCGCAACAGCGAGGTCGAAATTCTGAACTTGACCGAGCTCTTTAGCACCCTGAACGCTGGCACTTTTCAGTTTTAAAGTCTGGCCGTCCGCCGTCACCGCAACTTCGGTCTCACGACCTGAACCCACCGGCACGGTTGATAAAACCGCAACGCCCGGGGCAACGATCGCAAGTTGTGGGCCGTACTGTGAAAAGTCCGCTTTCTTAGAATTTTCATCCACGGCACCGACCGCTATCACGGTTGGCAGTGCTGCCGGGAAGCTGACTTTTGCAGATCCGTCGTTG
>JACMRP010000391.1 GCA_014376325.1 Pseudobdellovibrionaceae bacterium | reverse complement strand
GAACTGACCAGTGTCTTGGTAAAGCTTTGCCAAGAGTCGACGAACTTTTGGTTTGCTGGATTCTGCCTTCGGGTCATTCGATTTTAGAAGCTGATTGTACATCAGAATCGCCGCCGCTACGTTTCCGGCACGTTCGTAATTGACCCCGGCATTAAAGACCGCGTTCGACGCGAGCTCAGACCGTGGGTTCGATTTTGCGAAGGCCTCGTAAGCTTGGGCAGATTCGGCAAATTTCTTTTCGCCCTCTAGGTCCTGGCCTTTTTTGAAGTTCGCTTTTTCCATCACGTTCTTGATGTCTTTACCGACCTGAGAGCCAGCAATCGAAGGCACCGCGAGCAGCTCTGCCGCCGCCTTTTCAAGCCCGGCATAGTCTTTTCGCATATTGAACATGTCTAACAAAAGATTCGCTGAATATTCCGCGTATTTTGTTTTCGGATAACCTTGGATAATTTCGCGGAACACCTTCGTCGCATCATCGAACTGATTGTGCATGTAATAGAGTCGTCCGATACGGAATTTGATTTCCGCAGCCTTTTCAGATTTCGGAAACTTAGAGATATACCACTGGCTGGCCTTGATGAAGCGATCTACCTTCGGATCCAGAGGTTGAGGCTCTAAACTGTTCGCGATTTTCTTCTGAAGTTCGGAATCTGGCGGAACACCCTTTTCAAGAGCCAAAATCAAGTTCGACCCTGCTTTGTCGGCAAACTTGCTTTGGGCTGCGTTGTCGATAACCCATTTGTATTGAACCGCCGCTTCGTCGTAGCGTTTCATATCGTATAGCAATTCCCCGAAGTAGAAGTGCATATCTGCCGCAATTGGCAATGCACCAAATTCTTCAAGATAAAAGCCGTAACCCTCGTAGGCCGCTTTCGTAGAGAAAGCCGCGTGAGAGTTTTGGGCCGTCTGATGCTGTTGCAAAACGTAATTTCTTAAAGTCGTCTCGCGCAACTTATTAGAGTTATCAATAAGCTCCTTATTTTTGGCATTGGCATTGTACCAAGGCGAATTCGGAGCGAAGTTTTTGATCCATACGTAAAGTTCTTCACGGAACTTAGGTGAATTTTTCGCGTAGAAAAAGTTCTGCACGATCTGGTATTGCCAGTCGAAAGCCTTCGGCGCGTCTGGCTTTTCGCCAATCAACATTTTGAAGACGTCACGTGCGTCGTCTTTTCCGCCTTTATCAGAGTAATAATAAGCTAACTTTTCAAGGTAAGGAGTAATGTCACCATCCCCCACTAAACCACGGAAATAAGCCATGGCATCGGAAGCAGGTTTTGCTTCGGCGTAAAAGATGACGATGTCACGAAGGGCCTCTTGCTCAAGGCGATTCTTATTAATTGCGCGACGACTTTGGGAAGTAGCTTCAGATTCGTTCTTCGCGGTCTTAATAATGTATTCGAGGTAACTAAGTGCCTGCTGGCTTTTTCCGATTCGGAACAAGCACCACGCACCTTTATAAAGAGCGAAGGTATGTAAACGATGTTTTTTGTCTTTGATGACGTAAGTATATTCTTTATAAGCGTCAGTCCACTTCTCGTTTTCAAAGTAAAACTCACCCAGCGCGAAATGGGATTCATTAACGAACGGACTATTCGGGAACGTCTTATTCAGACGTACATAATATTCGGCACCCTTCGCGTTATTGCCCATTTCGAAATAGTTGTATCCCAAGAAGAAGAGGGCTTGATCCATTTTCGCATCTTTAGGGAAGTCGCGCTCAAACCATTCGTAAAGCTGAATCGCCCGCTTGTTGTATTCTTTGGCGTCCGCGGTATTAAGTGCGGGCTTTACTTTCGTTTTGCCAGTTTTGAAATCAGCCAGGGCCTGATCGTAGGCATCCTGCTTGCGGGTATCGACGATGGCCGCTTTTTCTACGTAAAGCTCTGCCAAACGCAACCACAGCTCGCCACGATTGGGGCTGTTTTTAAATCTTTGGGTTAGTTTATAGAGCTCTTGCATCTGTTGATCAAGAACGCGCTCGTATTCGGCACGTGTACCGCCACCCCGATTTTGTAAAATTTCGGAAGAGCGTGGCGGCTTAACCGTCTCTAGATTAAAATTATTCTTGTTCGGTTTAAAATTGAACCCAAAGTCAGGCAAAGCCGTTTCGCCCTTTTGCAACTGTACTTTCGCTCCGCGACTTTCTTGACTGATTTGGCTTAATAACTGACCAACGGTTTTTTTACCGTTCGCCTGGGCGGCCGCAGATTTGGGCACGGGTTTTTTACGCGGATTCGCATTCTGCGCGTTAGCCAAACTGCCAATCAGCGCGCCCGTTACCAATGTCGTAAGAAGAAGGTTTTTTTTATTTCCCATAGTTACTCGCAACTTTGCTTTCCTAAGTAATGGTAGTTCCCGATTTCATCCAACCAGTATTCGCCCTGGAACGGATAATACTCATAACCGTTCTGAACGTAGAATGTACGGTCAATCTTTTCGTCGATCTGTTCTGCCGGAAGATCCTTGCCTGAAAGTTTCATTTTCAAGTTCTCTTTTTTACCGTTGATCATCTCATACCGGATGAATCCGGCTTGCTCGTAAAGATCCCGCAGTTCAACTCGCATATTCAACAAATGCGCCTTCGCCATGTCGCCGACCGCGAGCTTCGCATTTTTGCTTCGATTGTTAATCACCTTCATCGCGTACTGACCAACCGGAGAGTTTTTATATCCGGGGTTCGCGTCGATCCGGTTTCGTTCATCTGCAAGACGCTTAATATAATACAGGCTGCGTTTAACGTTCCCCTCTTCGGAGATATTTTTAACAACGTTGTAAGGCAGACGAATGCTTAAGTTTTTATCCGACTTTTTGATCTGCATCGCGCGATCGATTTCGCTATAGTATTCCATTCCGTCCGAGTTGGCCCGGATGAAGTCCCCAATACGAGCGCGAATAGGGCCGTAAGTGCTTTCAAAAAGACTTAAAACCTTTTCCATCTCGTCATATTTACAGATGTAAAGATAGACGATCGAGCGCAACAGCAAAGACTCTGGAATATAGAAATCTTCGTAGTAGCTTGAATGCAGTGAATGGAAGTTGCTCAACACTGAACGGAATCGCGCGGCTCTTAACATTGCCCAAGACGATTCAAACAGAGAGTCATGCCACAAGAAATGATCGCGAGGAACTTGGGCGTAAGCATCGATCGAGGCTTCCCATTCTTGTTTTTGGTAAAGCGCGCGGGCAAGGGCAATTTGTGCTGCCACTTTGTTGGTATCGGTCACCGGCGCATTTTCGCGTGCCGAAGCGAGCGTTTGGAAGATTTGAATCGCGACGTCTACTTGTCCCGCTTCTAGCTCTGACAAACCCCGATTGAAAAGCGCTTGGTTATAATATCGACTCGCCGAAGTCACTTTGCCGAAGAGCTCTGCCGCTTTGACGAATTCGCGTGCCTTCATCTTAATTTCACCGATACGGAAATAGAGCATGTCGCGCTTATCTGCCGGGAAGTCATTTAAATCCACTTTGGATACGGCGTAGTTTAACAGAGTATCGTCGCCTAAATTATCGGCGACGATGGAAAGCTTTTCGATCGCCTGTTTAACGTACTTACTGTTGCCGATGCGAATAACATCCACGAACTGGAAGGCCGCAACTTGATTTAGTTTCATTTCCATCAACATCAAACCAAGAACGTATTTCAACTGGGGTCGTTCGGCCTGAAGTTCTGGGCGACGTGCTAATTGGAACAAAGAATTCGAAGCCTGTTCGTATTGCCCGCCGCGCGCAAGTGCCAACGCCTGATTCATTTGTTGCTTCAACGGCGAATTTTTAACTGCCGGCGCTTTGACGATAGGTGCACCAGAACGTCGCGGAGCCGCACGTTTTGCCGGAGCGGCCATCGCCGTCGTTCCCGATACACTAAGAATTAAGAAGAATGCGAGAAGATTTCTCATCGGTATGTTGCCTCCGGATAGAAGAAACTCATGCCCACGGTTAACATTAAGTCATTAAAGCTCTGAACGGTTCCGTCGGTGGATTTCGCCGAATAAGCCATCATGCTGAAGTCCCAGTTCACCGCGAAACGTTTTGAAAGCGCAAAGTTTTGTCCCGTTCCAACGTGAAAAGTGGCGCCGCTGCCCCCGGTACTCACCGTAGTATTTCCGAGCCCCGCGGTGAAGTAATGCTCGAACGGGATAATTTTTTTATTCATCCAAGACATTTTTCCGTAGAAGGGAGTGTATTTCGCATCAAGACCAAAATAGTTTTTCGGAAAACCGAAACTGTCTGCG
>JACMRP010000390.1 GCA_014376325.1 Pseudobdellovibrionaceae bacterium | reverse complement strand
GCGTAAACGGTTTTGACGCCGAAGTCCGTGTGCTGATTCGATTCGTAACGTTGGAAGGTCTTTACGATCAACTGATCTTTATGAAGCAACATGAACGGCTGCGAAAGCTGAACCTTAATGAATTCGTATTGATCTTTCATTTTGGTTTTGTGATTTTTCCAAGTGTCGAATGTAAAGCCGGGTGCTTTAAAATCTTTGTCGTAATAGGTCATGTACTTTTCAACGTCTTGCGACTCCCAAGCTTTGCGCCAGCCTTCGATAAACTCGGTTAAGGCCACGCGGCGTTTGTCATGCTCTGCTTTATCGACGTAATTTACTTTATCAAAAATAAGGATCGGCGTTTCTTTCAGTTTGATGTATTCGCGAAGTTTACGGATGACGTCGTTGCGAACGACCACGCAGCCACGCGAGCCCCGAGTGAGCGGCACGGTGTCCGGAACTGCGTGCAGCCAAATGCCCGAGCCGGTTTTGCTTTCACGACGGTCAAATATATTTGGGTAATCCGTCGTGAATGCGAGCTCGCCGTATAAGTTGAAAGGAATCTCGGTCTTTTCTAATTTCTTCTCAAAAAAGTAAATTCCTTCAGGAGTGCGGTGATCATCACGTTTGCTTTTGTTGCCCATCGCCTTACCCATGTCGGATGGTACGTCGATGATTTTTTCAATCGTTTCACCCTTGCGTTCATATACCTGTAAGTGACGGGCAGTTTTATCGACGAGAAAAACGTATTTGCTGAATGCATCGGTTCCCGAAATTTGTAGTAAACCAGACGGCAGCAAGTTTGGATCTATTTTAGTCTCAGACTGGGGCGCTTCGGTTTTATCGACGGATGCATCTTCGGCAAAGGCCGTCAATGGCGCGGTCCACGCGGTCATCAGCGTGATCGCCGTCAGTGTCGATAGGAATTCCAATTTGAATCCGCGGTGGCCCATAAGTCTCCATAAAAGAAGCTCTGCTTCAGTTTGTCAATACTCGTCGGCTTGTTTCAGGGACTTATAAAGGCTTGTTTATAAGTTCAACGATTTCTGAGTCTTTTAAAATACCAGCCTTTGATCGTTAAGCCGAAGGTCCGAAAGCCCGATAATAAAGTATCAGGAGATTTGTATGGCTGATGCTAAGAAAAATGAAGAAGCTCCCGCGGCTGGTGGTAAGTCCAAGAATATGGGAACTATCCTGACCGCGATCTTTGCGGTGCTGAATCTTGCGATTCTTGGCGGAGGTGCTTACTTGGTCTATTCCTCTACCATTGGCTGGCACAGTCCTGAAATCACCGAAGCCATGTTAGAAAAAGAAATGGCCAGCGAGTCAGACGATACTCGTTACGCTCCGTACATTTTCACCATGGATAAGTTTACCGTGAACCTTGGCGGAGAACCAAAGCGCACGATTCGTTTAGAGGTCAGTCTGCAAATGCTCGGCAAAGAAGGTTACGAAGAGATCATGACCCCAGACAGCCGTGCTCGAACTCGCGATAAGATCGTTCGGGTCCTTAACGACAAGACATTTTCAGAACTAGAAAGCATCCAGGGCAAACTGTTTCTGAAGGACGCGATCGCGATGGAAGTAAATAGCGTGCTGAAAGAAGGCGTCGTCAAGGACGTGTTTTTCTCTGAGCTGGTAGTTCAGTAACAGACCAATAACAGGTCGATAGGGCACCTAAGTCGGACCCGGTTCTTGCCAAAGTATTTGCCTTTGAATCGGGACCCATTAAAATATAAATTCGAAACTATTTTCTTCTCAAGGATTGGAGAAGCACTCATGAAGTACGCCTTCTTGTCGGCTGTTCTATTTTGTTCATTGGCCGTCTCTGCTCAAGAAAAAGATAATCTGAAACTCAATTTTCCCGTCACAAAATATAAGCTCTCAAACGGGTTAACGGTGTTGCTTCACGAGGATCACTCCGTACCCTTGATTTCATATCACACATGGTATCGCGTAGGTTCTCGCGATGAAGGCCCCGGAATTACCGGCTCGGCGCACATGCTTGAGCACATGATGTTTAAGGGTTCTAAAAAATATCCAGGAAAAGCCTTCGACCGTCTCTTGCACGAAAACGGGATTACCAATAATGCCTTCACCACGTACGACTATACCGGTTTCTATCAAAGTCTGCCGAGCTCGAAGCTCGAGATGATGATGGACATCGAAGTCGACCGCATGAGCAATCTAAACTTGGCGCCAGAAGATTTGAACAGCGAGCGGGAAGTCGTCAAAGAAGAGCGTCGGTGGCGTGTGGATAACAATCCGATGGGGTTGTTGATGGAATCCGTGATGTCGGCGGTTTTTAAAGTCTCTAATTATCGCTGGCCGGTGATCGGATACATGAAAGACATTGCTGATTATAAAATTGAAACCTTACGTAGCTTTCACAATTCTTTTTACAATCCGAACAACGCAATCTTGGTTCTGGCGGGCGATTTTAAAACCGCCGACGTTAGAAAATTAATCGAAAAGCATTATGGCCCATTACCATCTGGCCCGGTTCAGCGCCGATCATATCCGAAAGAGTTGCCGCAAGAATCGCAGCGCAATGCTTCGGTCAAAAAAGACGTTCAGGGGACTTCCTTTACGGTGTCTTATCAAGGTACGCCCAGTAATTCTGCGGAAATGTATCCGCTGGATCTAGCCGCCAACATTCTTGGTAACGGGAGCTCGAGCAGACTGCATAAACGATTGGTTTACACTAAACAATCCGCGACGTCCGCTTACTCATACCATTCAACGATGCAAGACGACGGGGTTTTTGCTGTAGGTGTCAACATGAAGCCCGGGACCGCCATGCAAGAAAGTTTAGAACTAGTTTACCAAGAAATCTGGAAGATGCGAAACAAGTTGGTAACCGATGAAGAATTGCAGAAGGCCAAAACTCAAGTCATGAAAGAATTGGTCGACGGTCTAACGACCGCAGATGGCAAGGCGCGCGCGCTTGCGGTGAATGAGATTGTGACGGGTTCGTACGAAAATCTATTTAAGGATTTGGACCGTTACAACGCGGTGACCGCAGAGCAGATTAAAGATGCCGCAAACAAATACCTGAATCAAAAGCAGCGTTCCATCGTCATCCTGGCTCCGAAGGCCGTCGAAGCTAAAACCCTCGAAGTGAAACCTGAAGCCGAAGTAAAGCCAGAAGTGGACGTAAAACCCGAAGCGGAGGCAATGCCCGCATCGACTCCGGCCCCTGCCGTTAAGAAGGACCAATAATATGAAAAAATATTCTGGAAAATTTATTTCTTTGCTTGCGGTGATTTCCTTGGTGGCGTGCGCCTCGCGCAAAGAGCGCGCGGCAGAGGTCGCCAAAACTGAAAAACCAGCAAGTGCCTCTGGCTCCGGCGCGGGCGGAAGCTCGTTGAAATTACGTCCTATGAAAGAGGTCAAACTAGAGAATGGGATGAAGATTCTTTTTATCACGGACAACTCTTTGCCACGAATCAGTTTGATGATGCTCGCGAAAGTTGGCGCCAGGCAGGATCCAGCGGGTAAGGAAGGCTTAAATGCTTTGACCGCGCATTTGCTTGAGCAAGGCACGCAATCTCGGACGGCTCCGGTATTAGCGGACGAATTGGGCCAACTGGGAACCGAAGTGGGAATCGAGCCAGGGAACGACTTTACCTTGATCGCGATGGATGCGCTCGTGAACTCATCAGATAAGCTCGTCAGTATTTTTTCTGATATCGTAATGAATCCCGCCTTTATGGATGCAGAAGTTGCCCGCACGAAGTCGCAGATCGTGGCGCAGCAACAGAAAAAAGTGGATGATCCTTCAACCTACGCGAACGATGCTTTTGACGCATTTTTGTTTCAAGGACATCCGTACGCAAACGACGTGACCGGAACTCCTAAGTCGATCCGTAAGATTAAAAAACAAGACGTGATTCGTCATTTTTTAACCCAGTATCGTCCCAACAACGCGATGTTAGCGGTTGTAGGACGCTTCAATAAAGATTTCGAAGTGAAGGTCGCAGAGTCCTTCAAAAAATGGGCGGCTAAGCCGATCAAAGAATTCAGCGCACCAGAACCTAAGGCAATTTCCGGTATGGAGGTAAAACTTTTAAGCAAACCGGGCTTACAGCAAGCGCAGATCCGCATCGGCGAAATCGGCATGCGCCGGATAGACGAAAACTTTCTGAAATTGCGACTTGCGAATATAGCGCTCGGGGGCGAATTCGGAAGCCGTTTAAATCAGCGCGTACGCGACGACCTTGGACTGACGTATTCAATTTTTTCATCATTTGATTCTCGTGCCGATCGCGGTCCGTTTATCATCAGCACTTTCACGAAAAACGAGACGGTTGGACAAACATTGGATGAAAGCCTCAAAGTATTTACCGACTTCACAGAACAAGGTATGAATGAAGGTGAATTCAAAGCGGCGAAAGAGCAACTGCTCAGCCAGTTTCCGCGCGCGATCGAAACCGCAGACCGGCTGGCGCAGAATATCCTAATCCTGAACTATTACGGAGTACCGGTAAGTTATTTGCAGGAGTTTAACAAGAATGTCGAAGCGTTAACGCTGGAGCAAGTGAACGCCGCCATGAAATCGAAGTTGGATGCAAAAAACCTGCGCATACTGATCTATGCCGATCAACGCAAGGTTCTGTCTCAGCTAACGAAATATAAACCGGTTGTTGAACGAGCAAAGTAAGACGGGGTTGAGATTCTGGCTCCGTCGGAGCCAGAAGAATCCTTAAAACTATTTCTTCTGCTTCTTCTTGATGAAGATATAAATACCGGCCGCGGCGAGTAGAACCGCGATCAATAGGTACATCATTTTGTTTCCACCCTTTGGCGCATTTTCGTCAGGATTGGCCATATCTAACGGCATCGCATTTTGGAAGCTGCCCGGGCCCAGAGTTCCGGAGCCGGGTCTGATCTGACCTAAGTCCTGGCGACCCAAGTTTGCCGTTTCGATGACTCGCAAACTCATCACTGCCTTAAAAAAATCTTGGCTATATTTTGTGTAGAACTGCTTGTGCGCGCTGAAGGTAACCAACACCGCGATGCGGCCCTTGATGCTTGCTAAATATCTAGTGAAATAGTTTTGAACTTCGCTGCCTAAGTGCAAACCGTCCATCCACGGTTGATCGTTGATCTGGACGCTTTTTGATTTGTAGACGATCTTCGACATGACCGAGCCGCCCGTTTTTAAATTGAGCGAAATGGGTGTGTTCAAATGCTGCTCGTAAAGCTGAATAGAATCGGTAGGTCCGACTTCTTTCGCGGTCAGGATGATGATGGCTTCTTTCGACTCTTTATTGCTTTCACTTCGGCAAACCCATTCGGTCTGTTCTAAACTGCAATTCCAATTCGCCGGAAGCTCAAATGAGATGTAAGCGTTGCGAAAAGTCTTCGCCTGTACCGAACTCGTGATTAAGATAGACAAAATTGCGATCGGCAGAGAAAATGCAAGCCGTTGGTAGAACATAATTCAAACCTCGTTGTGGTTTATCAGCTGTAGTTACCAAATTAGTATAGAGAATATTTTCCTCTGATCAAAGGAGAAAACAGATGATGAACCTTTATCAGCTTACGACCTTCGTGACCGTGATCAGCGAAGGAAGCATGACCGCCGCAGCCGACAAGCTTTATTTGACCCAACCGGCAGTCAGTCAGCAAATTCGCAACCTAGAGGAAGATCTAGGTGTTGATCTATTGGTTCGCGGCGTTCGCCAGATCAAACCGACTCCGCAAGGCGAAGTTTTGTACGAACACGCCCGTAAAATTTTGCAACTTTCCCAACAGGCAGAAATCGCGATTAAGTCCATCGGAGCAGAGCTTAAAGGGCAAATCAAAATTGGCACCTTAAACTCTATCGGATTGCACATCATGAGCCCGCTGATGGGGCGCTTGATGCGGCACAATCCAGATTTGCAAATCAAGGTCGATTACAAATCTGGAGAAGACCTAGTAAAGGGATTTAAAAAAGGAAGCTACGACGTTTTGGTTTTGCCCGAAATCAAAGAAGAGTTCGGCGTTGAACTGGAAGGCGTCGAAGCGAAGTTTCTTTTGAAAGAAGAAATGTGGTTGGTCGTATCCGGAAAAGAATCCGACGTGCCAGCGCAAATCACCGCGAAAGAACTGGGAAAATTTCCACTCGTTAATTTCGTCGACGAGTTCCCTGGCTTTAACAGTAAAATTGAAAAGCTGATGGCCGCAAACGGCGTTAAGGCGAAAGCGATCTTTGAAAGCTCCAACGTCGGAACACTGAAGCGCGTGATCGAATCGGGACTTGGATGGGGATTTTTACCAGCGCATTCGATTCGGAAGCAGGTCCGTGCGGGCCGATTGCTGCACGTACATATCAAAGAGTTCCATTACGAAATCGACATGACTTATTATTTCCGTAAAACCTCAGAAGCCCGCCAATTGGCCGAGATTCTGTACCAAACGATCGCCACTCAAGAAAAAGCGTAAACCGTCAGTAATCCTTACAATAAAAACGGAAACGGTACATCCGAGCAGCCGCTTCGGTTAATGCTATGCCTGTGGAACACATCGTTTTTT
>JACMRP010000389.1 GCA_014376325.1 Pseudobdellovibrionaceae bacterium | reverse complement strand
GCTCGAGAATCTGCAGTTCGGCCACGATGTGACGAAAGAAGACGTGCGAAAATCGTTACATAATAGTTGTCTCGCGCGCGATATACGCCAGTGGAAGGGCGGCTTGCGCACGGAAATCGGCGAAAAAGGAGTCAATCTTTCCGGTGGCCAAAAACAGCGGGTGGCACTGGCGCGAGCTTTTCTGAGCAAGCCGCAAGTTGTTTTGCTAGACGATCCACTTTCTGCAGTGGATGCGGATACCGAAGACCAACTTTGCGAAAGGCTGCTTTTCGGAGCGTGGAAGGACATCACGAGAGTGGTCGTTACGCATAGATTGGAACATCTTTCGAAATTCGATCGCGTTGTATATATAGAAAATGGCGTGGTTCTGGGACAAGGAAGCTTTGAGCAAATAAAAATTCTCTGCAAAGAGTTTGCGGCTTTTTATTCTGAGCACGGAAAAGCTCAAGGTAAAGACTCGTCAAATATTAGTGAACAGTCAGTTGTAGCGCATGAAGTGAATATGTCGACGGCAGAAGAAGATGCCCACCTTCGAGTGACGGAGGATGAAGAAAAGGAAGTCGGCGCAGTTAAAAAATCTGTTTATTGGGATTACATTAGTTCGCTGGGTGGTGACGGATCTTGGCGGATTGCGATTCTTGCTCTGCTGGCAACCGGATCTGCACTGGTGGCATTGCTGCCGCTGTCACAAAAAGCTTGGTTGTCCTATTACTCAAACCATCAGTCTGAACGGGTAGCGATCATTGCGGTCGGCATTTACGGATTAATCGGCCTTCTGGTGCTCGCTGGAAATTTGACGAATCAACTTTTTTGGCTCAACCGGGGGATTCGTTCTGCGCAGTCGATGCACAACCGAATGTTACGGAGCGTTCTGCACGCACCTATTCGTTTTTTCGATTCAACTCCAGTTGGTAGAATACTACAGCGGTTTTCTAGGGACATCGAATCTGTCGACGTGTATTTGCAGTGGAGTTTTAGCGCCGCGGTAAACTGCGCTCTGCAAGTGATCGTGTCGGTCGTGTTGATCTTGGGATTAATGCCGATAATGTTTTTGGCGATCGGACCGTTGATGATTCTTTATTATAAGATTCAACGAGACTACAGGAAGCCCGCCCGTGAAGCAAAACGCTTCGACAGTATTGGCCGCTCACCGCGCTACGCCCATTTCAAAGAAAGTTTGCAAGGGCTGGTGGTCATTCGTGGATTTGATAAAACGGATTGGTTCATGAAGAACTTTTACGACAAACTCGCGCATAGTCAGCGAATGTTTTATTCTCATTACATGCTGAATCGTTGGTTCTCGTCTAGAATTCCTTTGATCGGCGGAGTGATTTCGACTTTGACTACAGTGGGCGTGGCATTGTCGGCGTATTACGGCGCGATGGATGCGGGGACGGCGGGACTAGTGACTTTGTATTCATTGTCGTTCTGGGGTTTTTTAAATTGGGGCATCCGGATCTTTGCGGACATCGAATCTAGAATGACCTCGGTGGAAAGATTGAAATTCTTTGCAAGCATCCCTTCGGAGAGAAGCACTCTAACAACTTCCGTAGATATCTTACCACAGGGCTGGCCAACACAAGGGAAGATTGAAGTTGAAAACTTAGAGGTCCGATACGCGAGCCACTTGCCGCTAGTACTGAAGGGGATTTCATTTTCGGTGGCTCCGGGTAGCAGAGTCGGTATCGTCGGGCGAACGGGATCTGGCAAAAGCACTTTCTTTCAGTCGCTATTCCGTTTTATCGAAGCGGAGCGCGGCATGATTAGGGTCGATGGTATCGATATAGCCTCGGTGCCGCTCGAAACATTAAGAGAGAATTTGGCGATCATTCCGCAAGATCCAACGTTATTTATTGGCACGATTCGCAATAACTTGGATCGATACGGCAATCACTCCGATGAAGAGATTCTGGCTGCCCTAAAACACGCCTCGATGTGGAACTTCGTGAATACTTTGAAGTCTGGACTGGATTCACCGATCACCGAAAGCGGATTGAATCTAAGTCAGGGGCAAAGGCAGTTGCTGTGTTTAGCCCGTGCCCTCTTAAATCGTGCAAAAGTGATCGTGATGGATGAAGCAACCGCGAGCGTAGACGTGCAAACGGACGCTTTGCTACAGCGAGTGATCAGAGAAGCGTTCAGTGGGGTAACGATGTTGATCATTGCCCACCGTTTGGGAACGATTGCAGACTGCGATCAGATAGTAGAGATCGCGGATGGAGAAATAAAATCTATCCGGCGTCCAAATGAATGGAGCAAAAAAGAGATCGAAGATACGTTGGTCTAGGGTTTCTCGGACTGAGAAATGATAAGTTCAAATCTCATATGTGAACGTCTAGAAGATTTTCGCTTGCCGTCGGAGCCACCAGCCTTGTCCGCAGGTGGTTTCATTTGACGAACTTTTATTCAATAAAGCTTCGTACATTCAACCACTTCCAATTTTCAAAATTATGGACGACAATGAAATAGAGCCAAGGGGGACGTATGAAATCAGTAAAAAAGTGGGGACCACTTACAGTCACTACTCTGTTGTTAGTATCCGGATTTCAAAACTGCTCGCCGGTTGCTTTCAAAGAGGCCGAGCAACAACTAGCTTCTGAAAAAGGCATCGTTGCCACAGAAAAAATGTGTGAACTGGAAAATAAAAAAGAAGGCGAACTTTGGCTTTCGCAAGTTGGGCAAGAACGCGAACTCGTTGTTTGCACGGTTGGTGTCGGCAATCAGTTTAACGTTTTTAACTTAGCAAAAGAATACCGTTGCACCAACGGCGTCGCGGTCCAAACAGGTCGTACCGAACGTACGCCTGCCGGCAAAGAGGGGCTCTGCGATGTAAATTGTGGAAAATATTTGAACGGTGATCTTTGGTTCATCGACATAGGAACTTCGAAAGAGACTCTTTCTTGTCCTACGTCGACCAAGGACACATCTTTAGTGACCTACTCGAATTCGGCGCAATATAAATGCACCAATGCGGTGGCGACGGCAACCGGAGTTTTAGATAAGAAAAAAATTAGCGAAACGCCTTGTCCGGTCTTAACTTTTAACGACCAGGATAACCAAGCTACTTTAGCGTACGAGGACGTTCCGGTAAACTCTGACTCTGATTATGACGATTTCGTTTCCAACATTAAAGTGATCGAGACTTATTCTAGCATCGGCGAGCTGAACAAAATCGTGATTGAGTATGCTGCTAAGAAAAAAGAAGCCGGTTACAAGCATAAGTTAGTCGGCGTTTTTGACGGTAGCGTTCGCGGTCGCGATAACTGGGTAAGCAACCAGAGCTTGTTCAAGTCAGAAGCGATGTTTGCCGGTAACGCGAAGATTAAGTACGAGCTTTACAAAGGAAGCACGCTATTGAGTTCAATAGACAATGTTAGTAGGAATTCAGATCTGATTATTTTTGACGACACGACCACGGCGGTTGATAACAAACTAGTCGCGCGGATCACGGTGACGGAACTCGATGGAAAAAGCAATTTGTTGAGCGTCCGCAAAGGGCTTTCGATTAAACGATATCGTACGCTGCTTTACGTGCCGGTGCAGAAAGACGTTAAATATGCCTATGACATCGATATAAGCGATATTAATCCGTCTTCGTACGACAACAACGGAAAATCACTGGGCTTCTTCGTGCCGGCGGATTGGAAAACTCCAATAACCCAAACAAATATATTGTTGGCGTATCCTGATTTTGCGGTCCACACAAAGTTTATGAAGGACTCGATCCAGAATCCGGCTTTGGTCGAATCGGATATTGGAAAAAATTGGTTCAAAAACGTCGTCAGCAAATACGTGAATTAGTTTTTTAAAATTTGGCGCGCTATTTCAGCAAAACCAAGCCCACCCTTCGCGGAAGCAATGTAGGTGGGTTTGTTTTTTATATCTTGGATAAAGTTTTGGATGTTTGCGACCGCGAATGAATGCGGGAAGTAGGCAAACATAGGCTCGTCGTTAGGGGAATCGCCGCTAAACGCGCACTGATGTTTAGCTTCCGTCTGGTTGACCCCAAATTCAGTTTCTAAAAGCTTTAGCGACATCGTCAGCTTGTCATACTTGCCGAACCAACCGTTGACGTGGATCGAACTGACCTTAGCTTCAGCGCCAGCGTCCTCAAAAATGGAAACGATTTTTTGGACTGACGTCTTTGGCAATTGAGGGACGTCTTCGCAGAAGTCGATGGCTAAATCCATAAGTCGGCAGAATTGGTCGCTGGCGATGGCGCTTCCCGGAACCTCTTTGAGAATTTTTTTTTCCAGAAGGTCCAGCTTGCCGCGATTTTTATTTTGAACTTCTTGATCAAAATAAAAATGCCTTTGCATTTTTTTATCCGCATAACGAAAGTAAAATCCGCCGTTTTCTCCGACGACGGCCGCGACGGGCCATTGCCTCGCGATCATTTCGCACCAGCCGGCAGGTCGCCCCGTGATGGGAACTACTTTGATTCCGGCATCGTGCAAATTCCAGAGAGCTTGGTAGGCCTCAGGTCCTAGCAGACCGTCATCCGTTAAAGTGTCATCGATGTCGGTGAGGACGAATTTTATTTTTGCACTGAACTGCGCTAGGTTTTGCATGTCCCTATCATACCCAGATTATAAGTTGTTTGTAATCAGGGGCGATTAGGAAGCGCACAGTCAAAATTTGTGCTTGCGCACTTGTCCGAATAGACTCAGAGTTTTGTCTATATATTAGTAGCGCCTGCATGAATTTTGACGTTCACATAAAGGTACCAAAAAATGGCGAAAAAACCGGCCGAAGGCATGAAACTCGTAATCGTCGAATCCCCGACGAAAGCGAAGACGATCCGTAAGTTTCTGGGCAAAGACTATATCGTAGAATCTTGTATGGGACACATCCGCGACTTGCCACAGTCCGCAAAGGATATTCCGGAAAAAGTAAAAAAAGAAAAGTGGGCGCAGTTAGGCGTCAACGTTGATAAACATTTCGAGCCTCTGTACTGCATTCCGAAAGATAAAACGAAGGTCGTCAAAAATCTTCGCGATAAGCTGGAAGGCTGTTCAGAACTTTACCTAGCGACGGACGAAGACAGAGAAGGTGAAAGCATCAGTTGGCATTTGATGGAAGTGTTAAAGCCAAAGATGCCGACGAAGCGCATGGTGTTTCACGAGATCACTAAAGAAGCGATTCTGAAGTCACTTAGCGATACCAGAGAAATTGATTTTAACTTAGTGAAGGCCCAAGAGTCCCGCCGTGTTCTGGATCGACTGGTTGGTTATACGATTTCTCCACTGATCTGGAAAAAAGTGGCTTACGGTTTATCTGCGGGCCGAGTCCAGTCAGTTGCGGTTCGACTGATCGTAGAACGCGAACACGAAAGAATCCGTTTTAAAACTTCTAGCTACTGGGGAGTGCTCGCGTTTCTGAATAAAGACGGAGTCGACTTTGAGGCCCGCCTTCAGCATTTGAAAAGTCAGCGGATCGCGACCGGTAAAGATTTTGATGGCACCACCGGTAAGTTAAGCGCCGGCAAAGATGTCTTGGTCATGGACGAAACGCGCGCGAGCGAATTGGTTTCGAATATTCGTTCGGGAGCATGGGCCGTTTCTGAAGTTGAAGAAAAACCCACCACCCGCAGACCGGCGGCACCATTTATTACTTCGACTCTGCAGCAGGAAGCCAATCGTAAGCTAGGACTGAGTTCACGCGAAACGATGCAGGTTGCGCAAAAACTTTATGAGCAAGGTTTCATCACTTACATGAGAACTGATTCGACTTTCTTGTCGACCGAGGCGATCACAGCTTCTAGAAACGGAATTCAAAGTAAGTACGGGAAAGAATATCTTCCGCCGGCACCTCGCTCTTATGCCGCTAAAAAAGTGAAGGGCGCGCAGGAAGCCCATGAAGCGATTCGTCCAGCCGGCAATCAATTCGTGGATCCCGATGAAACCGGCCTGATTGGAACGCAGTTTAAACTTTATGATTTGATTTGGAAGCGCACCATCGCAAGTCAAATGGTCGACGCCCGACAAAAACAAGTGAACGCAAAAATCCAAGTAGGCGAAGCGCAATTCGGCGCTTCGGGGATGACGATTGAATTTCCTGGCTTCTTACGAGCCTACGTTGAAGGCAGCGATGATCCTGAAGCTGAACTTTCGGAGCGAGAAGTGCGATTGCCGGCACTGAAAGTCAAAGATGCCGTAACCGCGACGAAAGTAGACCCAACCTCGCACGAAACGAAGCCCCCAGCTCGTTACACGGAAGCAAGTTTGGTGCAAACAATGGAGCGAGAAGGAATCGGCCGTCCGTCGACGTACGCTTCGGTCATCGGAACCATTATAGACCGAGGTTACGTTCGTCGACACGGAACTGCCTTGGTGCCAACATTCACCGCGATGGTTGTGTCTAAATTACTAAGCAGTTACCTGCCCCAGTACGTTGATTTAGGTTTCACGTCCGAAATGGAACGCTCGCTTGACAGCATTGCTGATGGCGAAATGGAATCAGAAAAATATTTGAAGTCGGTTTACTTCGGTCCGAACGGCCTCAAGGAACAAGTAGAAGCTCAAGGCGATAAAATTGATCCAGAAAAAGCTCGCACGATTCAACTTGAAGGTATGGAAAAATACAATTTTCACGTCGGTCGTTACGGCGCTTATTTAACGAGCGAGCGCGACGGTCAACCGGTGAGCGCATCACTTCCTGAAAGTGAATCGCCGGCGGATATTACTCCAGCCATTGCGGAACGATTGATCGATCAAAAAATCAACGGTGCGGATGCCCTCGGCAAAGATCCGAAGACGGATTTGCCAGTTTACGTTTTGAACGGGCGCTATGGTCCTTACGTGCAACTCGGTGACGTGGATCCTGACAATGATAAACCTAAACGTTCGTCACTGCCTCCTGGTATTCAGCCTGAAGACGTGACTTTACAA
This sequence comes from Pseudobdellovibrionaceae bacterium, assembly GCA_014376325.1. The sequence continues at coordinate 842 of JACMRP010000389.1, read as the reverse complement.
CAGGCTTTGGATTTGCTGATGCTTCCGAAAACTTTGGGGGCACATCCCGGAACGCAAAAAGATATTAAAGCCGGGCTCGGAAGATTTGGTCCATTCGTCGTATGTGACGGGGATTATCGGTCTATCCCGAAAGGCGAGAGTATCTTTGATATGACTTTGGCGCGGGCGCTCGAAATGCTCGCGATGCCGAAGAAGGGTCGCGGTCGTGCGGCACCATTAAAAGATATGGGCGCGCATCCAATCAGCGGTGACATGATTCAAATATTCAACGGTCCTTACGGGCCTTACTTGAAGTCAGGTAAAACAAATGTGTCGTTGCCAGAAGGCACGACGCCGGACACGGTGACTTTGCAACAAGCCATCGATTTGATTACGGAGAAGGCGGGCCCGATGACGCCTCCGAAAGCGAAGGGCAAGGCGAAATCGAAGGCGAAATCTAAGCCCGACGCCGCACCTAAAGCCGAAACGAAATCGAAGACCGCAAAGTCTAAGAAAGCGCCGGCAAAAAAAGTGGTTAAAAAGGCGGAACCCACAGTTGTGGAAGCGGCCGCTGAAGATGGGGCGGAAGACGATTCCGATGCCGAAACGGATGCGGCCTTCGCGGCTCTTGCCAGTGCAAAAAAAACCGGTCGATCTAAGTTCCGAAGCAAGTCCGCGCTGAAGTCCAAGCTAAACGTGACGAAAGTTGTTTCCAGACAGAAACGCAAGAAGAGGTAAGTCATGCGCAAAATATTCTTAAGTCTATTGTTAGTTAGCGTGTTCGTCGGGTCTTTAGCATGGGCGAAATGGATTGATCCCGAAAATGAGACGAAGAAAAACCATACTGTACCGGCTTGGCAGGT
>JACMRP010000388.1 GCA_014376325.1 Pseudobdellovibrionaceae bacterium | reverse complement strand
TCTTGGAAAATATCCTTACAAGAAGAGGGCAAAGACTGGGTTCACTACGATATTTCGAAGAACGATTACAAGTTCGCGGAAGAGTATGTCAGTTTTTTATTTCAAGGTAAGTCTTACCTTATCGACGTTATCGGAAACGACACTGACTATACAGTGTTCGCCCGCAACTCGTTTCGTTCCATTAAGATATTCAATGACGAGATGATTCTGCACGAATCGCTAAAAAAAGGCGGTACGTTCGGTGGTGGCGAAGAGCTTAAGGCCGGAATGCCGGGCAAGATTATCGAAATCTTTGCTAAGCAGGGCGACATCGTAAAGGCGAACAAACCTTTGCTCATCATGGAAGCTATGAAAATGGAAAACGAGATGCGTACGGCTCGCGATGTAAAAATTAAAGAGATTTTGGTCAAGCAAGGCGACAGCGTTGAGACCGGTGCGATCCTTATTAAGTTTGAAGAGCCCACTTAGATTTTTTTAAACGAACGGGAGCCTTACTCCCGTTCGTTCACATTGTCCGCAGCTTTACGGCGCTCGAAGAAACCGACGAAGAATACCGCGATTTCGTAAAGACCCACCATCGGGATTAACATCATGATCATGCTTAGTAAGTCAGGCGGAGTAATAACTGCCGAAAGAACTGCGAGCCCCATGATCGCGTAGCGCCTCTTTGCTCGCAAAAAGGCCTGGGTCACGATTCCCATGATTCCGAGCATCGTCAGTATCAGCGGAAGCTCAAAAGCCGCTCCGAACATCAAACACATCTGCGTAAAGAATGAGAGATAGTGGTCAATCGTGATCATCGGCTTGTCGACATCTCCGCCGTATGTCATCAAAAAGTGAAACGCCATCGGCAAGACTCCGAAGTACGCAAAAGCGACCCCGAGTAAAAACAGCACGGTTCCAGAAAAGATAAAGCCCGTCGCAAACTTCTTTTCTTTAGCGTAAAGTCCCGGAGCCACAAAGAGCCACACTTGATACAACCAGAAAGGTGCCGAAACAATTACGCCGCAAGCAAAAGACAATTTTAAATGCGCAACGAATTTGTCCATTGGGCTTGTGAACACCAGGCCACCCGTTGGCAAATATGGTGCGATTGGCATACGGACAAAGTTAAATATTTTTTCGCTGAAACTGTAACACAAAAGTGTTCCGACGATCAGTGCGTAGCCGCAGTTCACGATACGTATGCGAAGTTCGGTCAGATGACCCATTAGGTTGTCGTGTTTTTCGTCCCGCTGCTGATCAGTTTCAATCATACGTTTTCGGATCCAGGATCTTTAGGTTTATGTGCTTGCTCTTCAACCTGAGGCAATACTATTTCGGGTTCGGCAATTGCGTCTTGGGCTGGTGGAGGCTGATTATAATGTGGCGGTAGTGGCTTTTCATCAAATCTAATTGGATCGATTTTCATCTGGGATTTGAATTCTTCCGTGAAAGAATTGGAAGTACGCCGAAGCTCATTGAGAAAGCGTCCAACGGTGCGGGCTACTTCGGGCAACTGCTTCGGTCCAATGACAATCAAACCAAGTGCAGCCAAGAATAAAATTTCGGGAAGGCTAAATCCTAACATGTAACTAGGATAACGAAGCCCTTAAATACAGTCACGCGATTAATACTGGCGGCCGCTCTTCATCTGATCTTGAGTCATTGGTAAAACCCCGATCTCCGTCAGCTTTTCCTTGGCAAGCTCGGAACCCGTTGTCAAATAACGGTCATAAAGCCTAAGAATGCTTTCGTTGCTTTTAACAAACGAGTTGTGACTGATATAAGTGAGTACGTCCACAAAATCAATAAATTGACGAGACATCGTAGTAAAGACTTTAGCGGAGGTATCTTGGCGCACGCATCCCGCCAAGGTCGCGTACGCAACACCGCCCATATTCACGTAATAATCGACGTCGACGATTTTACGTTGGAGTGAGTCTCCAAAAAATCCGCTCATGTACAGCGAGCGATCACCGAGCTTTTTGAGCATTTCGATTTTTAATGTTTGATCATCAGTGCTGTTCGCGTGCAGGTACATTTCAGCTAACGTCTTAGGATTCTTTTTTCCGAATTCATCGAACTCGGGCTCGAATAAGTTTCTGGCATCGAGATAGTGCTGGAGAAGGTCGACTAAATAGGTCTCTACCTGTGGGTAAGTTTCAAGTTTTCTGCGGGCGAGCCCCTGCCGGACCTGATCTTTAAAAAAATCGGCCGGAGACATAAACAGATCGGTCGAGTTATTTTTTGTATCATCCATCCGAGTTCGTTGGAACGGGTCTCAAATTGAAACGTTCGTCCCACCCCCTACTTATATTATAACACCGTCTTTTTGGGACGGTGCCAAATTCTACGGACTCTAGGACTTTGGACCTAAAAAGGATTCTGGGGGCCAACGACACTTATAACGAATTCTTGCTTAAATAGTTTCTCTGCCAGCGCCTGTAAATCAGCGGCCTTCACGGCAAAGTACTTATCCGCCACGTCCAAACCCTCTTGAGGGTCTAGTCCGTAGATGCGGTCAAAAAGTATGCTGTTACTAATCGAACTTTTTCTCTGCAGATCGATATCGTGTCTACCAACGATGTAACGTTGGGCCCGAAGCAACTCATGATCTGGCACCTTCGTATCGATCAGTTTCTGAAACTCCTCTTTAAGCATCGAAATCGATTTTTTTACCTTTTCAGGAGAGCAACCAATATAGGCGCCAAAATATCCGGCCTCGAGTCCCTCCATACGCATCGGCGAAACGGAGTACGCGAGTGAGTTTTTATCGCGGAGCTCTAAGAACAAGCGTCCGCCCTGTCCTGAAAGGATCGACTGAATCACCTCTAGAGTGTATCTGTCTTTTGATCCAATTGTCAGACCGCGAACGCCCATGATGACGTGGCTTTGTTCTTTCTTCGACTCTTGAAATAAAAACTTTTCACCTTTTAATGGCGCGATCTTAAACTTCTCGTCAAACTTTTGCCCTTGGCCGAGCGATTTAGAAAGCTCTTTCAAGTTTGCGATCCACTTGTCGCGATTAAAATCTCCAACGATCGAAATTGTCATATTTTTTGATCCGACAATTTTTTTATAGTACTGCTGAAGATGACTGGTCTGAATACTATTAACGGATTCTTCGCTGCCCATCATATCGCGCTCGTACGGATGTCCCGCGAAAATAGTTTTCATGAACGCCAGAATCGCGATCTGTGAAGGATTGTCGTTTCGGGATTTGATCTGGTTCTGAATAATCTGCTTTTCGCGTTCTAGAATATCTTTCGGGAAGGTCGGCGAAGTCATCGTGTCTGCAAACACATCGTACATTCGATCTTCAAAAACCGAGAGGTAGTCCATGCTAAGACCTACCGAATTTCGTCCTGAAAAAGCGCTAAGTCCCGCGGCCATTTCATCAATCGTTAAATTCAAGGCCGCTTCGGTAAACTTTTTACTGCCGCCGGTCCAGACTCTCGAAAACATTTCGGTCATTCCGGATTCATTTTCAGGCTCTGCACGTACCCCGCCCAAAAATCCTGCGCGCACCGATACGGTTGGCGTGTCCCGTTGTTCTTTGAACAAGACGGTCATTCCTGGAGCGATGATGACTTCTTCGACCGCCCTAGCCTCGCCGCTGCTGGCTTTAAACGACAGTTTTTGGGGTTTAAATTTCACCAACGGTAACTTTTTCTTCGGTGCATTTTTAAGCGCCGCTTTTAAATCCTTCGTAAATTTCTGTCCAATTTGCTGCAATTTTTTATGGTCGCCCTTGGTGAGTACGCACAAGCTTAGGCTATCGTCCGTAAAATATTTTTTAGCAACTTTCGAAATGTCTTCAGGCTTTAACGCGTAAATTTGTTTTAGATACGTCGTAAAGTGCTCGTGATCGCCCATGTAAAATTCAAGGGTTCCTGCCTTGCGTGCAATTCCGTCTACGCTTTCAAGCGAATAGATCTGCTCGCTAGCTAAGTTCGTGACGGCTTTTTGCATTTCTGCTGCGGTCGGGGGCTTGTTCGCAATTTCAACAATTTGCTCTTTGATTCTTTCTAGCGACTCTTCAAAATTTTCCGGATTTAAACCCATCGAAATTGCCAGTACTCCCTTATCTTGCGGAGTAAATGCGTACGCCCCAATCGAATTGGTCAGCGGCTTTTCGAGGCGCAGAACATTCATCAATCGAGAGCTATCGCCTTGACCAAAAATTAAACTCATCACTTCGAGGGCCGGAACGTCTTTATGTTTTACGCTCGGCGCGGGCCACGCAAGATAAGCGACGGTTTGTTCGAAGGTCGATTTTTGAACTTTGAGTTGGTTTTTGGTAATTGGTTTAATTTTTGGTCGCGTGGTCTTGCGTAGTTTGTAATCTTTGAAGTCTTCGAAGTATTGCTCTACTTTTTTCTGCATGTCTTTGGTTTCAAAATCGCCAGATATAACTAAGAACATATTCCTGGGCACGTATCTTGAGTGGAAGAAGTCCGCAATTTTTTTTGCAGAAAATTTACGTACGTTTTCGTCGTATCCAATGACTGGCACGGAATAAGGATGGCCTTTAAAAACTGTCGAAAACATCAGTTGGCTTCCTGCCCGGCTAAGACTGTCTTGACCACGTTTAATTTCCTCAATGACAACTTCTCGCTCGTTATCGATTTCGGTTGCGTCGAAAGTGGGAAATCCCATCATTTCGCTGATGACATCCAAACCCACGTCAGCAAATTGTTTAGAAATCGTCACGTAGAAAACGGTTTGGTCGAAAGAGGTGTAGGCGTTCAGTTCACCGCCCGAAGCTTCTACGAGCGATGCGATTTCGCCGACTTTAAATTTTCGAGTGCCTTTAAAGACTAAATGTTCGATGAAGTGACTGATTCCCTCTTCGCCTTTTTTTTCGTCGGCGCTACCGGTTTTGACCCACATCTGCACCGAGATGACCGGCGACTTGTGTGACTCTAATAAAAGGACCTTCAAACCGTTT
>JACMRP010000387.1 GCA_014376325.1 Pseudobdellovibrionaceae bacterium | reverse complement strand
CTTAATAAGGACAGGAACTTCGTGAAGTCCCGCAGCCTGAGCGGCGCGCCAGCGACGCTCGCCCGCAACGATTTCTAAACGTCCACCCGCAATTTTGCGTGCGATAATGGGCTGAAGAATCCCGTTCTCTTTTATAGACTGCGAAAGCTCTTGAAGACTGGTCTTTTCAAAATGCCGTCTTGGTTGAAACTCGCCGGAAGAAAGTTTGTCGATCGCAACTTGCCATACCTTGCCTTCAGTATTCACCGGCGCCGGAGCTGCAGCAGGATTCTGAGCCTTGGGTGCAACAGAAGCCCCCGCAAAGTTGTTATTGTTGTGCTTGGCTTGGATATTCAAATGACTATCCACATCGTGCGCAACGGTTTTGCTAGCCATCCCTTCGGATGAATTGGATCCGCCTAGGAGGGACCCTAGGCCACGGCCCAGGCCCTTCTTTTTGTTTGTAGGTTCTGCATTAGTTTCAGACATTTGCAGTCTCCTCTGAAGGACGTTGTTCGGTGGTTTTTGCATTCGTTCGTGCTTCTACTTCTTTTGCTAGGTCGAAGTACTTGGTAGCTCCGATAGATTTTTGATCGTATTCGAAGATCGACTGTCCATGGCTTGGGGCTTCGCTCAAGCGCACGTTTCTTGGAATGATCGCATTGAAAACTTTGTCGCCGAAGTGGTTTTTGATCTCGGTCACAACTTGATGGCTCAAGTTATTTCGCGTGTCGAACATCGTTAGTACGATGCCTTCAATATGCAGCTGTGGATTCAGATTTTTTTTGATTAAACCTGCTGTATTTAACAACTGGCTTAATCCTTCGAGCGCATAGTACTCACACTGTAATGGTACCAAAAAACTGTCTGCTGCAGTTAACGCATTTAAGGTCAGCAAACCGAGCGACGGAGGACAGTCTATTAATATATAGTCATACTGATCTTGAATAGAGCCCAAAGCTGACTTAAGTCGATATTCGCGCTGCGGCATGTCAACTAGTTCAATCTCTGCGCCCACCAGGTCCGGATTCGCGGTGATGACGTGAAGGTTTGAATCCTTGGTTTTTTGGATAGTCTCTTGGATTTCTTTTTCACCGATGAGAATGTGATAAATGTTGTTGTCTTGGCTTTCGTATCTTTTGATACCCAACCCGCTCGATGCGTTTCCTTGTGGATCCATATCGATGAGTAAGACACGCTTGCCTAAGGCTGCGAGTGCCGATGAAAGATTGACCGAAGTAGTTGTTTTGCCTACTCCGCCCTTTTGATTAGCTATGCAAATCGTTTTTGCCATATGTTCCTCCGTGATTTATTAAAAATCATGTATTTTTTTCTTTATGGCAAGTTTTTCCTCTAGTTTTCCGCAGAATTTCCGATGTTCTACGTGGAACATGGGGTTTCATGCGTATTCTTATGCTGCTCGTCTTATATTTTATGGTGATGGCTTGCAATAAACCGAATCCAAATCCGGAATTGTCTGACGAAATTTATTCAGACCTTTCATCCAATGCTGAAGCGGCTAAAAAAGATGTTGAATCAGAGAAAAAGAAGCTTGAAGGCTTTAAAAAAGACCTTGGCGCCGTCGTCCCCCAGTCCGGTAAAATTAAATATGCCCAGAAACGTTTCTTTGAATCAGGAGCAAACCTCGCGCGCCTTGAGCAACAGGCCAAGTTTTTTGAGCTTAAGGCACAGGCGAGGCTTAAATATACTAAACTGGAGTATTTAAAGGCGTTTAAAGACGGAAAGCCGTGGCCCACACCGGAGGAGCTCGAATCTTACAAAACTTATAATTTGATGTCGAAAAAAGATCCCTCTTGGGATTCTCGTAAGAGAGTTCAGGCTTACGAAAAAGAAAACGGCATTGTTTCAGCCGTAAAACCTAAGGCAGAAGGCGGAAAAAAGGCCGAAATAAAAACGACCGAGAAGTAATGTTCCACGTAGAACAAATTTAAGCGATTTTATCCGTCTTAATGATAGAAAATCGAACCTCTCCCACTGGAAGTCGATATTCCCCCACCAAACTCGGGGCCCATGACGAACAAAGTTGAATTGGAATGTCAGAAACTTCCATTCCCCATTCTTCCCCCTTTAGGTGAAACAGTACGCCGCCCTTAACCACTAATTTTCGAGTTAATAGAACTGTCTTCGAAATCGAAGCAAAGCCCCGAACCATCGCGTGAGAAATGCTATTCTCTTTCATCGATTCAATCTTCGTACAAATAACGTCAGCGTTCTTAACACCTGTCGCAAAAATGACATGTCTTAAAAACTCACATTTTTTCTGATCCATTTCCACAAGGTGGACTTTGATCGAAGGATTTAAAAGCGCAAAGACTAAACCCGGAAAACCGTTTCCACTACCGAGATCATAGATCTCGTTGAACTTATTCGGAGACTTCGTAATGACGCGCGATGCCAATATACTGTCAGAAAAGTGAAGCGCGTCTGCAACGGGAATACTTTTTGGCGGTACTAAGCTAACCGTCTTATTAAATTTAACGAGCTCTTCATTATAAACTTTAAAATGATTGAGCAAATTAGGATCGAGATCTGGGAACCAAGTTTCAATCCGCCAATGATGTGTGACCGCTTCTGGGTTGTCCGACAAGTGGGAGCTCCTTCAACTTTTTATGACCTTTAAGATAGATCATTATAGCTTGAACTGCCGAAGGATTAACACCACTGATGCGTTGAGCTTGACCTAAAGTTCGCGGTTTTATTCGCGATAACTTATCGACCTCTTCATTAGACAAACCTCTAATATCAGAATAGCTCAGATCTTCCGGAAGACGCAATTCCTCAAGACGTTTAGACTGTGCGATCAATTCCATTTGCCGTTTTATATATCCGGCATATTTAATTTCGATTTCCACAGGCTCCGAAATGTTAGGATCAGGATCCACTTCAAAACCGAATGAAGAAAGGTCTGAACAGGAAACTTCAGGGCGTCGCAGCAACTCTTCGAAAGTTATGACCTTTAATAATTCTGTCGAACCCATATCGAGCATTTTCTGCTGCGTCTCTGGAGTCGGAAAAAGGCGTTCGGTTCGCAACTTCTCGCTATAGGTCGAGCGTCGCGCTTTTAAGTCCTGCAGCTTCAGTGACAACTGGGGATTTATTAAACTCGCAGCCATCGCAATGTCGGCTAAGCGGTCGACAGTGTTGTCTTCTCTTAAAACAAGACGATGTTCGGCCCTGGAGGTAAACATGCGGTAGGGTTCAACGGTCCCTTTCGTTACAAGGTCGTCTATCAAGACCCCGATATAGGCTTGATCCCGGCCAAGAACAAATTCTTCGCGTTCTAAAATACTGTGGGCCGCATTGATCCCAGCGATCAAACCTTGCGCGGCAGCTTCTTCGTAACCCGAGGTCCCATTAATCTGCCCCGCCAAAAAAAGACGGCGAATCGTACGCGTCTCTAGTCGATGCCAAATCTGTGTTGGCTCTACAAAATCATATTCCACGGCATAACCAGGACGAACGATCTTCACCTTTTCCAAACCAGGAATTGTTCGCAAGAATTCGTACTGAACGTCTTCCGGAAGGCTTGTTGAAATACCCTGAAGATATATTAAGTCCGTCGTTAAGCCTTCGGGCTCCAAAAATGTTTGGTGACTGTCGCGATCGGCGAAACGGGTGATCTTATCTTCAATGCTAGGGCAGTACCTTGGTCCAGGACCTTCGATATTTCCGGAATACATCGGCGACTTATCTAAATTCGCACGGATAATTGCGTGAGTTTTTTCAGTCGTTCGCGAAAGGTAACATGCGATCTGGGGTAATTTAAACTTCCGCTCCGAACGGAAGCTGAATGGATAAAACTTTTCGTCCCCGTACTGCGCCGTCGTTTTTGACCAGTTGATACTGTCTTTATGAAGACGCGCCGGCGTTCCGGTTTTTAAACGTCGGACCGTGAAACCAAAATCTGCCAATTGATTCGATAGTCCAATTGAAGCTTTATCTCCGACCCGTCCGCCAGGAGTTTGGGTCAGTCCGATGTGCATGACCCCGTTCATAAAAGTTCCGGCCGTGATGATCACGGCTTTACTACGAATTTCTGAACCGTCTTGAAGTACGACGCCAACGCATAAGTCATTTTCAAGAATCAATCGCTTCACTTCGCCCTGAAGCAAACTGATATTCGAATCACTCCGGAGAAGATTGGTCATAAGTTCAGAATACAAATTTTTATCAGACTGTACACGCGTACCGCGAACGGCGGGACCTTTGCTCGAATTCAAACGCTTAAACTGAATACAAGTTTCGTCTGCGGCAAAACCCATTTGCCCACCCAGGACATCAATTTCGCGAACCATGTGGCCCTTTGCAAGTCCGCCGATTGAGGGGTTACAGCTCATGTAAGCGATACGATCCAGATTTGTTGTGACGACTAATGTCTTCATGCCCAAGCGTGCTGATGCCAAACAAGCTTCTACGCCTGCATGTCCCGCACCGACCACAATGATGTCAAAAGAGCCGTCCATACTTTCCTTTTCACCGATAGTGAAAGTAAAATTATTTTCCGAGACAAAATTCTTTAAAGACCCGGTCCATGACCTGGTCATCAAAACGCTTTCCTAAAGT
>JACMRP010000386.1 GCA_014376325.1 Pseudobdellovibrionaceae bacterium | reverse complement strand
GAGAAGAGCTCCGCCTGCCCCTGTTTCAATTTGTAGAAACTTTGGGCTACGAATATTGGCTTCATCGGCCAGAAGTGATTCCAAATACAGCGGTCCCGAATGATCCGGATCCAGTGCTCCAAGAGCGTTTCGCATTTATGAAAACTTGCTATGCCGTGAATCTTTTGTCCGCGCGCCACAACTTGAAGCTAATTAAAATCTAAGACAGACGCTGCTTTTTTTCCATCAACACATCTTGAACATAATCGCGCATCAATTGGCGAAGATCGTCCATGGTGACAGTTTCAGGGGTTTTACCGTATTTACGCATGAGCGCCTGAAGTTCGCGGGTGACGTCCCCTTCTGGGAGTCCTGTTGCGAGTACGAGCGTCTCAAGAAGTGCATTGCCCATTGTAGCCTCCATGCTTCGTGGGATTGTCTTGATGACAAACTCATTCAAGCAATCGGTTAGCAGGAACTCAATGAAATGATTATTGTTCGATAGGATTTAGGCCAAGGTCTGGAGCTTAAGAATTGGCTCCAGGTGCGAAGTTGCGAGGCTTACCTGGCATCGGTGGAGGAGCTCCCTGAGGTGACGCCATCGAGTGGCCAGAATGCCCCACCGATTCTGGATCTGGATCGCGGAAACGAGAGTACTTCGCATCGAAACGAAGCTTGATTGTGCCGGTCGCACCATTCCGCTGTTTGCCGATAATGACTTCGGCGTGACCCTGTTTGTCTGGATCTTCTTTGTCGTAATAGTCATCACGATACAGCAGCATGATAACGTCCGCATCTTGCTCGATCGATCCGGACTCACGTAGATCTGACAACATCGGGCGACGATCCGAACGACCTTCAACTCCCCGATTTAACTGCGCGAGCGCAATGACCGGAATTTGTAATTCTTTGGAAATGGTTTTGAGGGCCTTAGAAATCTCGGAAACGGCACGCTCGCGGCTTTCAACTTTTTGTTTTAGATCCATTAACTGAAGGTAATCGATCATAACCATGTCTAGGCCATGCTGTGCTTTCAACCGGCGACAGCGCGCACGGATCTCGAACGGACTGATACCGGGAGTGTCATCGATAAAAAGACCGGCTTCACTGAGGGCGCCCGCAGCGCTGATCAGTTTAGGCCAAGAAGAATCTTGGATACGACCCGTTCTGATTTCTCCCATACTGACTTTGGCTTCGGCAGAAAGTAAACGCATCATCATCGACTCTTTGCCCATCTCAAGAGAGAAATACGCAACCGTCTTCTTTAGCCGCAGAACCGCGTGCTGAGCGATGTTCAAGCTAAAGGCCGTCTTACCCATCGAAGGACGGGCGGCGATGATGGTGAGTTCGCCAGGGTGCAATCCGGCAGTCATTTTATCCATTTCAGCAAAGCCCGTCGCCAAACCGGTGATGTCGGTCTTACGTTTGAAAAGCTCTTCGATTTTTTCGATGCTAGATTTGACGATTTCCATCGATCCGACCAAACCCTGTTTGGATTTGGTTTCGCCGACCTTCAACACTTCGGCTTCGGCCTGGTCGATTAGACTTTCAATATCTGTATAGTCTTGGCTATACGCGCGCTCAATCAACCCCGAGCTTGTTGAAATCAAGCGTCGTAACAATGACTTTTCGCGGACAATGCCCGCGTGAGTCTGAATGTTTGCGGCAGAAATAGTTTTATCCAAAAGGCTCACGAGATACTCGGGGCCGCCAGAAACTTCGAGCTCATCTTTTGCCTGAAGCAAGTTCGTCACCGTGATGATATCGATGGGCTGAGCTTTTGTATGGAGTTCTTTAATTGCTTGGTAGATTTTTTGATGGGCTGGCTTGTAGAAGTCGGCCGTTTCAATCAAGTCTGCGACCTGGTCGAAGGCTTCATGATCTAACATCAAGCCACCAATAATAGACTGTTCAGCCTCTAAATGCTGAGGCGGGATACGCGTGCTCACAAGACCCCCCTCGAGACGCAACAGATTCTAAAAACTAGCTAGTTATTTTTTTTAACACGGATTTTGTAATTGTCGATTTTCTTTTTCAAAGTATTGCGATTGATGCCGAGCATTTGTGCGGTTTTGACCTGGTTGCCGTTGTAGGCGCGCAAAGCTAGCTCTAGCAGTGGTTTTTCAACCTGTTCGATAACAACATTGTAAAGACCATTCAATTCAACTTGGGCTTCCTTTTGCTGTGCAAATAAAACTTCAAGCTTGCTCTTCACTAGCTTTTCGAGGCTCACAGATTGAAGATTTGCGACAAAAAGATTATCAGAACTGTTCAGGCTCGGCGTCATGGAACTCCCAATTGTGTGTTAGCTGAATGTCGCTGGCGACCTCAGTATCGTGCATTTTACAAATACACCGATCGTTGCCAGCGGTTGACTAAACTCCGCGTTTTTCTGGAGACCAAATATACTTATGCAGTTGCAATTGCAACCTTGCAGATGAATTTTTTTGCAAAATCTTTTCTGCCAACCAGCGTTCAGATATTTGGCCGAATGATGGGCTGTATAAAACGACTTGTTTTTCAAATAAATCATGTTGACGACAGAATTCTTCTGACCACTCAAAATCTTTTTCAGAACAGATCACAAATTTAAATTCTGTACTCTGATTTGTGAATGAAAGATTCTCCATTAAGAACGAATCCGCGGCGCCGCTGTCTGGAGTTTTTACGTCTAAGATTATCTTTACGCGCGGGTCAACGGTGCGAATATTTTTTGAGCCGCTTGTTTCAAGTGACACTAAAAAATTCTGATCGCAAAGCGTCTTTATTAAATCGTGAACAGGCTTTTGTAGCAAAGGTTCGCCGCCAGTAATGCAAACGTATTTAGTTTTGTGAGATTCTATAACGTTCAGGATTTCGGCGAGGGATTGATTTTCACCTTCGTAATAAGAATACTTCGTATCGCAATAGGTACAGCGAAGATTGCACGCTGTCGTGCGCACAAAAACGGTCGGGTTGCCAACGTAACTGGTTTCGCCCTGAATGCTATAAAAGATTTCGTTGATCTTCAGAAGATCATTTTGCATTTCCTGGACCCTTGTCTTGCCTGGAGCAAGCCTGTGTTGGTGCGTGAGCGCAAGCTTTATCGTCACGCCACTGCTTTTTAACTTGGCTCTATGTGCCCAGACCATATCCTAAAGTCAAGGCTGGTCCCCCAGAGCTTCCCCTATTGACGTAGATCCTGTAAATTTTTGTAATGAACCTTATTTTAAAAAAATTCCGTCATGATCTGTTTGCTATCTCGTTCCTTGGATTTGCTTGCTTCCTTGCCTTGGCACTGGCGAGTTTTAGCCCCATGGACCCTTCACTTAACTCATTGGGGCAAGGCCTGAAGGCGAATAACTACTGCGGAATCGTTGGCAGCTTTTTATCAGATTTGCTTTACCAGTTCTTCGGGATGACATCTTGGTTACTTGTGGCAGGCTTTTTAAAGATGGCCTATTCAGGTTTTCGTCGAGAAGAAGTTGATCTTAAAAACATCCGATTTATCTGGGGACTTTTGTTAATCATCAACCTTTCCAGTCTTCTGGCGCTTTATTTGCCTGATCAAAAGATTTTTGCCCGACAGATTTATTTAGGCGGCCTGCTTGGCTTAGGAATTTCACAAGCTCTGTTGCGCGCATTTAATTACGCCGGCGTTCAAGTGGTCTTGTGGAGTTTATCTGCAGTATTAATCGTTTTCTACTCTGAAAAAACCGTGAAAGAATTAGTTAAGTCGCCGGTTGAACTTTATGACGTGATCGCGGGTTGGAAGTTTTTTGCGGGATTTAAAAAGATGTTTGCAAAAGACCCCACTAAGAAAAAAATCAAAAAGCTAGATAAGACAGTCAAGTCCGAAGAAACAAAAGAGCCTTCTGCCGCCAAAGGATTCTTCACGATGAAGAGCGAAGGCTTTGTGGAAAAGTCTTCAGACTTTGCGTCTGCTAAAAAGCTCAACTTCAACGATGAAGCTGATGAAGACCAAGAAGATAACGCCGAAGAAGAAATCGAAGAGAAAAGCGAATTCATCGTCGCTAAAAAAGATGAAAGACGCAAAGTCGTTCTGAAAACCCGCGTTCCGCAAAAGGTGGCAAATTGGCAAATGCCGAAGCTTTCTCTGTTGGAAGATCCGCCCGCGACTCGTATCAAGGTCGATGAAAAAGAAATACGCCGTAAGGCCGAACTTCTTGTAGATAAGCTCAAACAGTTTAATGTCGAAGGTCAGATTATGGCCGTTAAACCGGGACCCGCCGTTACGATGTTTGAGTTTAAACCGAACGCCGACGTCAAGCTCAGCAAAATCACGGAGCTTGCAGATGATCTGTCGTTGGCGCTCAGTAGCGAGTCGCTTCGTATTATCGCGCCGATTCCGGGCCGAGACGTCGTTGGAATCGAAACTTCGAATGCCCAGCGGGAAACGGTCTACTTAAAAGATATGCTCGCCGAAGATAGTTTTTGGCATGAAGACATGAAGTTGCCAATCGCTCTTGGCAAACAGGCCAATGGAGAGCCGCGGATTGTGGATCTCCGCAAAATGCCACATCTTCTGGTCGCGGGCACAACGGGATCTGGAAAGTCAGTTTTCACGGTTTCCTCGATTACTGGAATGTTATTTAAACATTCACCAAAAACGTTACGGCTGATTTTGGTCGATCCAAAACAAGTGGATTTAGCAGCATTTGCTCATGTTCCGCATCTGATTATGCCTCCGGTGACCGACCCTAAGAAAGCGGTCTCTGCGCTTCGTTGGGCCGTCAAAGAAATGGAAAAAAGAAATAAATCCATGTCTAAGTTCGGTGCCCGTAAGTTGGAAGAGTTTAACGAAATGGTCAGTAATCTTCCGTTAGATAAAATTGCGGAACACGAAAGATTTAACCAAGAGTTAGAAAATCAGGGCATCGCAAAGCTCGAACAATATTACTACACGCCGCAACCGTACATCATGATCGTGGTGGAAGAGTTCGCGGATTTAATGGCAGTCGACAAAGTAAACGTGGAGCAAACGATCATTCGCCTTGCGCAGATGGCCCGAGCTTGCGGAATACATTTGATGCTGGCGATGCAGTCGCCACGGAAAGAAGTTGTAACCGGTCTCATCAAAACAAATATCCCGGGTCGAATTAGTTTTAAGGTCGCGGGTAAAATGGATTCGCGTATTATTCTTGATGAAATGGGAGCGGAGCGACTCTTAGCAAATGGAGACATGCTCTTCTTGGCACCGGGCGTTTCAAAACCAATGCGTCATCATGGGCCCTTCCTGAAAGACGCCGAAATTAATGCGGTTGCAAAATTCTGGTCTGATCAAGCCGAACCTGAATTCGATCCGCTCGCGATGAAAGCTCTCGATGGATTTGCAGGGGGCGGCGGCGCTAGCGGCGATGGCGATTCTGCAGGCGGAAATTTTGAAGACGAACATGATGAACGTTACGACGAAATATTATCTTGGGCCGCAGATTTAAAAGAAGTCAGCGCATCACTCATTCAAAGAAAATTTCGTTTGGGATATCCACGCGCCGCAAGGATCATCGAATTGTTTGAGAAAGAAGGCGTTGTGGGACCAGCTAATGGCAGCAAGCCGCGTCAAGTTCTTGTGAATAGTTTAAGAGATTAAGCCTCTGCATCTTGACTCCTCTTTTGAACGTGATCTGATTGTGTCTCAAACACAACGTTCAAGGAGGACAACATGTTTAAAGCGATCATCGCAGCTCTTGGTTTGGCTCTTACAGTTCAAGCTCAAGCAGTAGAATCAAATGTTTTTGAAATCGTTAGAAATACGCAACAGACTTCAGTTATGGCTG
>JACMRP010000385.1 GCA_014376325.1 Pseudobdellovibrionaceae bacterium | reverse complement strand
TTTGCGAAGTATGGCTCGAAAGAATCTTCGGACCATTAAAAGAAATCACGTTGAAAGTGCAGTACACCGGAATGGCCAAATCTCCCTCCGGAGCAGAGGCATGCGAAGCGACGGTAACCGACCCGAAGGATCCGAAATCAAAAATCCCCGAGCGCAGGATCATTCTCGGTTTCCTCAAAGACCAACCCAGCGCGCTCGTGTTTAAGCTTTCGAAAAAGTCCGATGCCGCGGTCCAAGATAACATTCGCGCCTTCTGGCAAGGCCTGCGCTAAGGCTTGACACCGCATCGCGCCCAGATAGACTTGGGCGCATGTCTATAGTCACCGAAGTATCTGATGTAAAACGAAAATTAATAGACCTTGAGAAGTTCGGCGATGAGCTTCGGGGGTATCTTTGACCTAGATAAAAAGCAGAAACGCTTGGCCGAACTCGCCCTGGCGTCCGAAAATCCTGCGATCTGGGAAAAGCCTGCAGAAATGCAAAAAATGAACAAAGAAAAAAGCTTCCTAGAAAAAGCCATTGGCGAATGGAAGTCCTACCACGGTCGTTTAGAAGACGCGAAGGTGCTGCTAGAAATGGCGGTCGACGTGCATGACGAAGCTTCGTTCACCGAAGTTAAAACCGAAATCGTCGCGATCGAAAAGATCGGCCAAGATTTAGAACTCAATCGATTGCTCAACGGCGAAATGGACACGAACAGCACTTACCTGTCGATCAATTCCGGCGCGGGCGGCACTGAATCTTGCGACTGGGCAGAAATGCTCATGCGAATGTACACCCGTTATGCCGAACATCATGGTTACAGAGTGGAATTGCTCGACATGACCGAGGGCGAAGGCGCCGGCATCAAGTCTTGCACGCTGTTGATCGAAGGGCCTTACGCCTACGGCTATCTTAAATCGGAATCGGGCGTTCATCGTCTGGTCCGAATTTCTCCGTTTGATTCGAATGCGCGCAGACACACCTCGTTTGCGTCCGTGTTCGCGTGGCCGGAAGTGGATGACGACATCAACATCGAAGTTCGTCCCGATGACTTAAAGGTTGAAACCTTTAGATCCAGCGGCGCTGGCGGACAGCACGTCAATAAAACGGATTCTGCCGTGCGTATGTACCATTTGCCGACCGGGATCGTCGTTTCTTGCCAGACTCAGCGAAGTCAGATTCAGAATCGCGATAAGGCTCTGAAAATGTTGAAGGCCGCACTTTACGAAAAAGAAGTCGAAAAAAGAAATGCCGAAAAAGACGCGATGAACTCCGTCAAAAAAGCCAATGAGTGGGGATCGCAGATCCGTTCGTACGTGATGCATCCTTACCAGCTGGTCAAAGACCATCGCACCGATTTCGAAACAAATCAGGTGAACGACGTGATGGACGGCGAACTGGATGAATTTATAATGTCGTATTTGAAATCCACGATGGCGCCGCCCGATGCCGCGCCAGAAATCAAATAGGTGCGCACTCGATGAAGCCACTTGTCTGGATTGCTTACCGCCTGCTTTTTTCTAGACGGACATTGTTCGGCGGCTCCGCGGTGCTTTCTTTAATTGGCCTGATTCTTGGTGTCGGTGCGCTGGTCGCTTCGATGGCCGTGGTCAGCGGCTTTGAAGCAACTTTACAGTCGGCGATGGCCGACGTTACCGGACACGTGCAAATTTTAAAACGCCCGATGATCAGCGAAGCGTGGCAGACGCTCGAAGCCGAAATCCGCAAGCAAGAACCGACGCTGGTTGCGGCCGTGCGTTTCGTGCGAACCGAAGCGGTGCTGGCCCATCAAGGCGTCGTTTCGGGCGTGATGATTCAGGGTGTGGACGAAGATCAGGCCCCGAAAGTTTTAAATTTTGGATCGCGTTTGATCGACGGGGTTTTAGATTTAAAACAAGCGGGGGGCGATAAAACGCCGGCGCTGATTGGCAAGCGCATCGCTTCGAGGATGGGCCTTAAAACGGGCGACAGCTTTCGGGTCGTGATGCCTATTCCGGATCCCATTGATCCTAGCCGCTTCGATCGGCGCATCGTCGAATTTCAAGTGCGCGGGATTTTGGACATGGGGAAAAACGACTGGAACGAGCGCATGATCATCACGACTTTGACGGCGGCGCAGAAGCTCGTGCAGATTGGCGACCGCTACAGCGGACTTTTGTTAAAGTTTGAAGACATTAACTATGCCCGCAAGGCCGCATTTCATTTAAGCCAAACTTTGGGTCCCAGTTTTTTAGTTTATGACTGGCGCGACCTGAATGAAAATTTATTTGAAGCCGTTCGGATTGAACGCGTGGTGATTTTTTTCGTGATTTTGATCATCGTCATTGTCGCCGCATTTAATATTTCAAGCACGTTGTTCGTGAATGTGGTTCAGCGATACGCGGACATCGCGATCCTGAAAGCCTTGGGGCTTCCGAAAAAGAGCATCTTAAAAATGTTTAGCCTGCAAGGTTTGTTGATGGGCAGTTTTGGCGTCATTGCGGGCACCGTCTTTGGCTGGTTGCTGTGTGTCGCGTTTACGGTGATTCAAAGCACGATGGGATTGCTGGCGGGATCGGTTTACCGCATCGATTCGATTCAGGTGGATATTCGTTTTGTCGATTGGATCATGATCGCGGTCGTGACTTTGTTGATTTGTTTCGTCGCGACGTTGGCGCCAGCACTTCGCGGCTCGAAGCTGAATCCCGTGGAAGGACTCAAGTATGGTTAGTTATTCGTTGATGAGGGCTGACTCCATCGTAAAATCTTATCCCCAAGGCGACGGCGGCGAGTTGCAAATCCTGCGCGGGCTTTCATTGGAGATTCGTGACGGTGAGGCCATGTGCATCTTAGGTTCGAGCGGCGCTGGCAAAAGTACGTTCTTACAAATTTTGGGAACGCTCGATCGCCCACAAAGCGGGCAATTGTATTTTCAAGAGCGCAATATTCTGGATATGAACGACGAAGAAGTGGCCACCTTTCGAAATGAAAAAATGGGATTTGTTTTTCAGTTCCATCATCTGCTCGCAGAGTTTACCGCCCTTGAGAATGTTATGATCCCCTGCCGCATTGCCGGGCAGTCGGTTCGTGACGCTCGAGATCAGGCGACCGAGTTGCTTTACCAAATGGGTCTCGGTCCCCGCATGGCGCATTATCCGTCACAGTTGAGCGGTGGCGAGCTGCAAAGAGTCGCGATCGCAAGAGCTTTGGTTCGACGTCCCAAAATTCTGTTTGCGGATGAGCCCACCGGAAATCTAGATATGCAGAACAGCCAACGCATTCAGGATTTATTTTTTGAACTGAAAGAGCGTCTCGGTTTGGCTTTGGTCGTCGTGACTCATGACTTAGCCTTTGCTCAAAAATTCCCCAAGATTTTGCGCATGAAGGATGGTCAATGGGTCTAGAGTTCCTAGGGTTTGACAAGGCTTTGGTCTTGGGCTACGCTTTGACTTTATTTTTCTAAGTACCTAAAATTTCTGAGGAAAAAGGAAGATCGACATTGCGACCCAAAATTCCCTTCCGCATTCAATTCCTATCGACCTTCGCTCTTAGAAACAACTTGTCGATCGTATTTCCAGTGACCTTAGCCACCGCGATTATTTTTGTTTCGCTGATTGCGCCGAACGATGCCTTTGCGCAAGCGAATCGCAACAAACGAGCAGTGCCGAAGAAGCCGGTGTTTAAAGTGGCGCGCACGGCGACGCCAGTGGCAAAAGAAATGACCGTCAAGAGTATCGACGTCAGCGGAATGCGAAAGCTAGAAAAAGATGCGATCATCGTTCGATTGATCAGTAAGCCTGGCGAATCCTACAGTGACGAAAAACTGCGCGAAGACGTCGTTGCTTTGTTTAAAAGTGGTTACTTCGTCAACGTCGAAGTGGACCGCATAATTAAGGGCAACGAAGTTTCGCTGAATTACAAAGTGACAGAGAAGCCATCGATCGCGGAGATCGTTTACGAAGGCAATGCCGACGTGAAGAGCGAAGATCTTGCGGAATCGACCGGAATCAAAGCTTACGAAATTTTGAATATGGCGAAGTTAAAAGAAGCGACCGAAAAGCTTCAAAAACTTTACGAAGACAAAGGTTTTTTCTTAGCGAAAATTGAGCCCGTTGTTGAAGACGTCAAAAAAGACGAATCGGTTAAGATTGTTTTTAAGATCAAAGAAAACGACAAGGTCAAAGTAAAGAAGATCACGATTCTCGGCGCTAAAAAAATCTCGGACGTCACGCTGAAATCCAGCATGATTACGAAAGAGGGCGGCTACTTCTCTTTCATGAGTGGCTCCGGCGCTTACAAACAAGAAGCTTTCGACCGGGATACTCAAGCCCTTCGATATGTTTATTTCAATCAAGGTTATATTCAGGCACAAATCGGCCGACCGCAAGTCAACGTGACTCCGGATAAAAAAAGCATCTACATCACTCTGCAAGTAACAGAGGGCGAGCAGTACAATGTTGGCGAAATTGATTTCGGTGGCGACGTGCTCTTTTCGAAAGCGGAACTGACCGAGGTCGTGAAGCTCACGCCCGGTAAGATCTTTGCGTACGATGTTTTGTACAAAGACCTTAGTGAACTTCAAGCGAAGTACGGCGATTTAGGTTACGCTTTTGCCAACGTTATTCCGCGCACACGAATCAACGACAAAGAACTTAAAGTCGATCTGATGTTCGAGTTCGATAAGGGCAACAAAGTTTATTTCGGTAACATCAACGTGGTCGGCAATTCAAAGACGCGTGATAAAGTGGTTCGCCGAGAACTCAAAATCAAAGAGGGCGAACTTTACAACGAAACCCGCAAGCGGGCGTCGCTAGAAAATGTCCAGCGCTTAGGTTACTTCGATGAAGTCAATTTTAAGCAGGCGACCTCGCCCGATAAGCCAGATATTTTGAACATGGATATCGTGGTCAAAGAGCGTAACACCGGGCAAATTCAGCTAGGGGCTGGTTACGGCACGGTCACCGGATTTACTTTGCAAGGTTCGGTCAACCAGACGAACTTCTTAGGAAAAGGTCAGAATCTAGGGGCGTCGCTGAATATTAGCGACACTGGCAGTTACTACAATTTTACTTTCACGGAACCCTATTTCCAAGACACGCTTTGGTCTTTAGGGACGGAGCTTTATCAAAGTTCGGACACGGGAAGAGCGACCTACGATGAAAAACGAACGGGCGGGTCCGTCAGTTTGGGGCACCCGATCGGCGAAGACTGGCGCGGAATCTTGCGCTACAAATTGGATAAGACAACCCTCGATCCGCAAAAAGATGTGAACGGAAACATCGCGACGGATTTGGATGTCTTCCCACTAGCGACCGCGAACGGGTACACGAGCTCACTGACGAGCACCGTTCAGTACGATACTCGGAATGATCGATTCATGACGAGCAAAGGGATCCTGACAAGTTTCTCTTACGAATACGCGGGCGTCGGCGGGGATTTGAAATATCAAAAGGGCACGGCGATTTTCCGTTACTT
>JACMRP010000384.1 GCA_014376325.1 Pseudobdellovibrionaceae bacterium | reverse complement strand
ATGGAAATGAGACGTATACAAACGAATACTCGAGTGTAAAAACGAAGCCCAGAAGACTCGGGAGGAACGCACTATTGCGATGGAACTTCGGGAGCCATCAACCCAGAGGGTATCAAGGAAAGTAGTCAGTCGCGCAGCCCTCTATGTGTGGCAAAAAGACGTGCAGAAGTACTTGGGGTTCAGCGTATCGCAGCTTCGTTCAGCCATATTTTTTGGATTGTACCCTCGCGCAAGTAAACGTCCCGAATGTCGGGACGTCGTTATCTTAAGAGCCGCGTTTTACCTACTCGTTAGCTCAGGATTTTTTCGTTTCCTGAAATCATCCAATTGTAGTCGATAGATCATCACTTCATCGGGCAATCGGCTTCATACTGCTGGAGTAGATTAGTGGTCGGAGGTATTTTTTATGGCATCTATTATTGAAACTGCTGCGGCCGGTATCGTTGGCCCTAAACTTGTTCGTAATTTTCGGTTTTCTTGGCTGCTTTACGGAGCCGTTGCTTATTTTGGCATCCGCTACTTAAATAAAAAAGGCGTTATGCCGAAACAAACTGGCATGGCCATGAATGCGATGAATCGCGGAATCGACACGGCGAAAGGACATCTCGGACTGAAGACAGAAACGCCTCAGCCCGACAATGTTGTTCACTAGCGTTTAGTACTTAACCGAGCATCCGTAAGGGCGGGCTGAAGTCGTTTCGATTTTTTTGCCCGCCATTCCTGCATCCAGTGCCGCGGACACAAAGTTTTTAGATTTTGGAATAACGGCTGCGTCCGCAGAATCATTGTCGTCAATTCCACCGGCGTACGCGACATTGCCTTTCGGATCGATCACGAACATGTGCGGAGTTGTTTTAGCACCGTAAACCGTTCCCACTTTGCCGTCCGCATCTAATAAAATTGCACTTGCGGAAGATTTATTTTCTTTTGCGGTTTTGACCGCTTCGGCGGGCTCAAGGTAACCCTGTTTGCCCTTCGCGGAAGATAAGACCGTGAACCATGTGACGCCCTTTGCGGTGTAATCCTTCTGCAGTTTTTGCATATTGCCCGCGCCGTAATGTTTTTTTACGTAAGGGCAATCTTTGTTGCTCCACTCTAGAACGACCCACTTGCCGGCGTAGTCTGAAAGTTTCTGAGACTTGCCGCTAGCATCTTTTAAATCAAAAGCGGGTGCCGCTTTACCGGGAACCGCTTCCGCATTTGCGAGTGCCGGGATGATTACCGGGGCTATTAAAAGTGCGCAAGCGCTGAAGCTCGCCAAAGTTTTCTTTATTGAATTCATTTTTCATTCTCCTCGTTGGAATTTTTAAAAAGCTCTTCGATATCGTTCATGGTCAAAATTTGTGGAAGGATTTTTGCGGCGCTTCCGACCGCATCGTAATAAACGTAGACGGGAACAGAGTTTCTTCCGAATTCCGAAAGCGCCGTTGTGATGTTTGGATCTTGAGAAGTCCAATCTGCGCGAATTAATAAAACTTTATTTTCCGCAAATAGTTTTTGTGCGGCGTCCGTTTCTAGAACCACTTTTTTATTGACCTGGCAGGTAATACACCAGGCCGCGGTGAAGTCGATAAATACGGCTTGTCCTGCCGCTCGTGCTTGATTCACTTTAGCTGCGTCGTAACGGGACCAATTTGCGACGGCGTTTGTTTTTGACGAAGTCGAATTTTTAAGTTGTTGAGTCGTAAGGCCAAGTATCAAAATCGCAAAACCCCAAGCAAAAAGTTTCGCTCGCGAGAAAGTTTTTCCGATCCATAAACTGAGGCTGATGACGAACAACCCGCCGGCCGCGGAAAGCCAGCCGTTGCTGCCGGTCTGAATCTGCAAGACCCAGAGCAACCACAAGACGGTCGCAAACATTGGAAAGGCAAAAAACTGTTTTAACTTTTCCATCCACGCACCGGGCTTTGGCAGCCTCCGCGCAAGTCCCGGACTGGCCGCTAAAACTAAAAACGGAAATGCCAATCCGAATCCCAACCCTAGAAAAATGCTCATGGCTTCTGCCGGGGGAAGCGTTGCGGATGCGCCGAGTGCCGAACCCATAAATGGACCCGTGCACGGTGCCGCGATGAACACGGATAAAATCCCGGTCGCGAAAGAGGACGAATGCGAACTCTGTCTGCCGGCCACATTCATCAGACCTTCGCCGAACTCGAAGATGCCCAGAAAGTTTAATCCCATCAGCCAAAATAAAATGGCGAGTGCGTAAACCACGACCGGGGACTGTAACTGAAAGCCCCAGCCTACATTCTGACCAGCACGGCGGAGCAGCAAGAAGACAACGCCCAAAGCTGCAAACGTGCAAAGAACGCCGAGCGTATAGAAAAGTCCTTCCCGTACCCGCGCCCGCGAAGAGGTCGCCGAATTCATCAGCGAAAATAGTTTGATCGAAAGCACCGGAAATACACACGGCATTAGATTCAAAAGCAGGCCTCCCAAAAAAGCGGAGGCAAGCAGAATCCACAGGGAGGTTGAATCGGCCAATACATTTGAGTCGGCTAACGTGACCGGCACGTTGCTCCAATGCCAGGCCGATCTTCCCGAAGCTAACACGAAGCTGGTGTTCAAGACGGGTTTAGAATTCCCTGCGGTCGCGGCCGATTGAACTTGAAAATTAAAATTAAAAACCCCAGCTTCGGTCTCCGTGACCTTCGGAGCGGCCGGAAGTAAAAAAGTTCCGTCCACTGGAAATAAATCAGGTTTCGATACGGCTTCGGAGCCGCGTTGCCGGACCTGCACGTCGAGCGAGTTTCCTGTCCGGACGGCAGACGCAATTTGGTATGGGGAGCTGGATTCATCTGCCGGGACCTCGGCTAAAAAGTGCTTCAGCAACTCTTGATCCTGCGGATGCCAAGTGGGTTCAATCCCCGAAACGGTTCGCGTGAAAGTCAGCACTCCAAAACCCGGAAGACATTCTTCTTTGCAAACCAGCCACTCAAGTTTGATATTCGCAGAAATAGAATCGTCACTTTTTGGCGTTACCAGAATTGGGTAAACAACATCACCACTGTAACCAATGTTTACGAGCGGGCCGATCGGGATTCTTTCCGGCAGCGGCCAAAGGACGTCGCTAAAGTTCGCATTCTTAGAACTGAATGCGAACTTTGGCGCAGCCCCGGAATCCCCGGGGTTTTTCCAGTAGATGTGCCAGCCTGTCTGGGGTTTGAAGTGAACCGCGATGTGCTCTGATTTAGAGGCGAACGTCTTCGGCGCAATCAGCGAAACTTCGATGTGGTCGGCGATGATTTTTTCTGCGCCGTAGGATGCTGAAAATGTTAGCAAGAAAGACCAGATAAATAACATCCGAAGATCATACCGGGTGGGTCCGACTTGCCAAGCCTTTTATGAGACCTCATTCAGTTCTCGTTTGATCGCGATGGAAAAAGCCAAATTGCAAATTCGTACGTTTCGATTCGAAAACACGTTTTTCGCGGGGAACGACTTGATGATGCAGAAATCGAAATTAATTTTCCGGGAAGTCTCAATGAAGAAAGGCCATCCCGAAAATGGCTTCGCTACATACTCTGGCCGGGGCACCATCGGCGGAATGGTGGCTGCCGGCTCGGTTGCGGCAGCGCTTTTGCCCATCGCTGACTTGAATTTAAAACGCGCGGCCATCGCAAACTGCACGCTCACTGGCGCACCGGACGTAAAAACCCGAGCCATTCGTAGTCAGGATCGGGCGACCGTAACGACCTCCGCCGGTGCCGAAGTCGAAGTAAAATGCAATTATTCGTCCATGAAGAGCTTAAACAGCAAAGATTTCGACCAGTATGTCATCCGGAGCGAGTTCAGCGCCGCCCCCGCGCACTTCAGGATATAAACAATTGAGTCCTTTACACTTTGGACGCAGGCCCGTACGGTTTCAACTTACCGAAACGGATCCGGATGAATTCGCACAGAAATGAAGCACATCTTTCGATAGTGAAGCAGTGGGACGCGGACAACGCGACAGATCTGCAGGCACAAGATTTGGTGACGTTGTACGCTCTCGCGTTTCATGTCCTGTGCGAGCGAACCTTAGCTACTTTAAGTAGCATCACGGTGCAAGTTGTGATCGAGCGCGTTTTGCATGAAGGTGCCACGCATTTTGAAGTGCTGGCGAATGTGCGGACGCAAGAAGACGGATTCAACTTTTCTGGATTGATCGAAAATCATAAAAATTATTCCGCAGCGGATATTCGCTCCGCACTGCAAAACCTTTTAAGTGAGCTTCT
>JACMRP010000383.1 GCA_014376325.1 Pseudobdellovibrionaceae bacterium | reverse complement strand
CGAATCAAACGACGAAGTCATGGGACTCACTTTGGATTTTTTTAAAAATGTTGAAACACTAGAACAAGCAGATACCAGCCAAGATAAGTTCCTCATGGGTGGACACGGTTAGTTTAAAAACGATAAGGGAAAACAGATGATTCAGGATCCAAAGAAAATTAGAAATATCGCCATCATTGCTCACGTCGATCATGGCAAGACAACTCTCGTCGACCATTTGATCCGACAAGCCGGCACCTTCCGTGACAATGAACACGTCGAAGAACGTCTGATGGATTCGATGGATCTTGAAAAAGAGCGCGGAATCACGATCGCGGCAAAAAACGCCTCGTTCATTTACAAAGATTATAAAGTAAACATCGTCGATACACCGGGACATAGTGACTTCGGCGGTGAAGTTGAGCGGATCCTGAACATGGTCGATGGTTGCATCTTGCTTTGCGATGCATCCGAAGGACCACTTCCGCAAACTCGATTCGTTTTGAAAAAAGCTCTCGAGCAGAATTTAAAAGTCATCGTATGTATCAACAAGATCGATCGTTCGGATGCTCGTATCCAAGAAGTTCACAATGAACTTTTCGATCTGTTCATCGACTTGGACGCAAACGAAGAGCAGTGTGACTTCCACACCGTCTATTCGATTGCGCGGGAAGGTATGGCGACGTTGGACCCAACAGTTAATACCGGCAACTTGCAGGTTCTTTACGACGCAATCGTTGAGTTGGTTCCACCACCTAAGATCGTTGAAAATGCGCCACTGCAAATTATGGTTTCAAACATTTCGTACAATGATTACGTAGGTCGTTTGGCGATCGGCCGTATGCGTGCCGGCACCATCAAAATCGGCGACGAAGTTCTTTGCATGCGTGAACACGGACAGAAAAAAGTAAAAGTAACGGCATTGTTCCAGTACAAAATCAACTCGCAGGTTCCCGTTACCGAAATCGGCGCGGGCGATATCGCGGTCATCGCGGGCATGGAAGATTTCACCATTGGTGACACTATCACTTCGGCAGTGGATCCGCATCCGCTGCCACGTATCCGCGTTGAAGAGCCAACCGTTGGAATGTTGTTCTCGGTGAACAATGGTCCGTTCGCGGGTCTAGACGGTAAGAACGTAACTTCACGTAAAATCTTTGAGCGTCTTGAGCGCGAGTTGTTGTACAACGTCGCTATCCGCGTTGAGAAAACTGAAAATACAGATTCTTTCAAAGTTATCGGCCGGGGCGAACTTCAGCTGGGCGTTTTGATCGAACAAATGCGCCGTGAAAATTTCGAGCTCTTGGTTTCTAAGCCAACCGTTATCATGAAAACTGAAAACGGCAAAAAATTAGAACCAATGGAACTTGCAGTAATCGATATCGAAGATGCTTACGTTGGCGCCGTGACCGAAAAGTTGGGTAAACGTAAAGGCGTAATGACCAACATGGTGACGAAAGGTTCTGGACGAACTCGTTTAGAATTCCGTATTCCTTCACGCGGTCTGATCGGATACCGATCGACTTTCTTGACGGACACTCGCGGTACCGGCCTTCTGAACACACAGTTCGGCGGATGGGAAGACTACAAAGGCGAAATCGAACATCGTATGAACGGTGCGATGATTTCGGATCGTAAAGGTCAGGCAACTTCTTACGCTATCTGGAATCTTCAAGAGCGCGGCGTGATGTACGTCAACCACGGACAAGACGTGTTTGAAGGTATGATCGTTGGCGAGCACGCAAAAGAAAACGACCTTGAAGTAAACATCACTCGAGAGAAAAAGTTGACCAACGTTCGTGCTTCTGGTTCCGATGAAGCCATCCGACTGGTTCCAGTACGTCAAATGACTTTGGAAGCCGCGATGGAATGGATCAAAGAAACTGAACTGATCGAGGTAACGCCTAAGACGATTCGTCTGCGTTGCCGCGAACTAAGCCCGAGTGCGCGCGCGAAGAGCGCAAAAGAGTAGGCACCCGTTGAGTCAAAAGATTGCCGTTGAGCTGAAGGATCTCAAAAAAAAGTATGATGAGACCTACGTGGTCAACGGCATCAATCTAGAAATCCCTAAAGGGGAGTGTTTCGGATTGCTCGGACCTAACGGCGCGGGCAAGTCCACTACCATGAAAATGATGTATTGCAGCGCCCTTGTTACCAGCGGCGAACTTTACGTCCTTGGTTTAAACGTCAAAAAAAACTTCCGCGAAATCAAATCTAGAATCGGCGTGATCCCCCAAGAAGATGGCCTAGATCCTGACTTTAGCGTTATCGAAAATCTGATCGTCTATGCCAGCTACCACGAAATCGACAAGAAAACGGCACTTGAAAAAGCGCAGTCCCTGCTCAGAATCATGAAGCTCGAGGATTACGCGGACCGATCCGTGGATACCCTCAGCGGCGGTATGAAGCGACGTTTGGCGATTTCGCGCGGCCTGATGAACAGCCCTGAGCTGTTGTTCTTGGACGAACCCACCACGGGTCTTGATCCGCAAGCGCGGCTTTGGATTTGGGAATTTATCAAGCAGATGAAACACGATAATGCGACGGTCGTGTTGACGACCCACTATATGGAAGAAGCCGAAAGGCTCTGCGACCGCGTAGCGATCATGGAGCATGGTAAAATTCTATCCATCGGAAAACCTTCTGATTTAATTTTAGAGCATATCGGTATTGAAGTTGTTGAGTTCGAAACGAATCCTGTCGATTTGAATTACTACTTAGGTCGATTGCGTGAAGGTGGGTACAGCTACCAAGTGATTCAAGACACCGTCATGGTCATGATCAGTCCCGTGCAAGAAGGCCGCAAAGCCATTGAGCTCATCGCCAGCGATAAAATATTTATTCGCAAACCGACACTGAATGACGTGTTCCTAAAGTTAGCCGGCCATCAATTGAGGGACGAATAATGAAGTTCGTTGAAATCATACGTACTCCAAAAATGAATAGCGGCTTCATGCGTGTTTGGTCACGCAACTTTTTGTACTTCCGAAAAACTTGGACCGTTTCTTTGTTTTGGATAGTTTTAGAGCCGCTTATGTATTTAGGCGCCATCGGTTATGGACTGGGCGCGTTTGTCAGCAACATCAACGGCCACGCCTACGTCGACTTTTTCTTTCCGGGCCTGCTGTGTTCCACCGGGATGATGGTGGCTTTTTTTGAAGGCACGTACGGCGGATTTACGAAACTGACGCACCAACGTACTTACGCGACGATCATGCTAACCCGCATCGGCCCACAAGAAATCGCCTTCGGCGAATTGTTGTGGGCCGGGACCAAAGGCTTCATCAGCGTTTGCGGAGTTGCGGTTGTTGCGGCATTTTTTGGGCTTATCGATAACTTAAGGATCTTTCCCGCGATGCTGGTTTTGGCTCTATTGTGTTGGTTGTTTGCGTCGCTTGCGATGATCATGACTTCTTACGCTCGCAACTATGACTCTTTTATTTATTCTACTTCTGGATTCATCGTGCCGATGTCGCTTCTTAGCGGAACTTACTTTCCGATTGAACAACTGCCCGTTGGTTTAAAGTACGTCGCTTATCTATTTCCTTTAACTCATGGGGTTCAAGCAGTCCGTGGGATTTTGCAAAATGGTTGGAATATCACCATCGGAATTCATGTCTTAGTGCTGGCGATTGCGGGAATTGTTGCCATGAACATCGCAATTCACCGTATACGCGGAAAACTTCTAAAGTAAGTACCCGTTAAAGTTCAGAGTTTTCACCGGCATCAAGATTTTCTAATTCATCCAGAGTCGTTCCCTGAATTTCTTGCTCAGCGGTTGCGGCGTTATCGTCGCCGATTTCACTTATGCCGTAATCGTCCGAAAGTAATGTGAGCGAAAAGAATCCGGCGATTTGATTTGAAGCCAGATCAAATTCTTCGTCATTGATTCGGCCATATTGGTGCATGTCGCCCACGATTTTTTTAAGTCGCTTGTGGGCGAATGGGGTCAGTTCTTTTTTAAAATAAGATTGCGAATACTTTTTCGGATTCGGTAACACCATTGCCAAGAAGGCAGACTCTACGATGGTCAGACTTGCGGGGGATTTTTTAAAATAGAAAATGGCCGCTTGTTTGACTCCGTAAACTTCATTCCCGAACTCGACCACGTTCAGGTAACGTTCTAAAATTTCTTTTTTTGAAAGGGTCTTTTCGATCTTTTGGGTAATGAGTGCTTCAAGTCCTTTTCTAATGAGCGTCTTGTCTTTATATAGAAATAAATTTTTCGCAAGCTGCTGTGAAATCGTTGATCCGCCTTTAGCGTATACGCCTTTTTCCAAATTCTTCTTTGCGTTTTCTTCAATCGACTTCCAGTCGAAGCCGTCGTGATCAAAAAAACTAGAATCTTCAGTAAGCACGATCGCTTGTTGCACATATTTGGATATTTGTTTTAACGGAACATAGTCTTTTGATCCTGGGCATAAGTTCACTTGGTACATGGTCGTGACCATGCAACCTTTGATCTGCTTTTCGGACGGAATTTGCATGTACATATACCCGGCTGCCGCAGCGACAGCGCCGAATACGAGCAAACTAAATATTCCGAACATTTTTAGTAATTTCATTTTGCCTTCAGCAAGTTATTTTTCTTGATCCAATTTACACTATTTTTAATCGCTTCGCGAGCGGGCAGAGGTCTAAAATCCAGCTCTTTTTTTGCTTTTGAATTATCAAACCAGTGATACAGAGTCGCGGTCCAGGCATTTTCGGTACTCAGCGAGCCCTTCATCCCTAAACTTTCCATGGTATCTCCGATCCTGCCTAGCATGAACAAAATAAAATTTGGCATTTTGATCGAAGGTGGTTTGACGCCCGCTTCGGCCGCGATCATCTCGAAGAGCTGTTGAATCGTTATATTTTCTCCGGATAAAATGTATCGTTCGCCTTTGCGGCCCTTTTTCCAAGCAGTGATGATGGCATTCACCACGTCTTCGGCGCCGACGATACTGACTCCACCGGAAGTATAAAATTTAAAGTTACCCTGCGCTACTTTGAGTTGAGTTTTGCGACTGCCTTTTTTTGCGTCGCCTTCCCCATAAATTGTGCTCGGATTCACAATCACGCAGTCCAGGTTATTCTCGCTGACCGCTTTCATGATTAACTTTTCGGCTTTGTGTTTGGTTTCAAAATACCCAAGATTCAATGGTCCTACGTTGTACGGTGATGACTCATCAAGTATTTGTTCCGGCGAATAACCGGCGCCCACCGCGGTGACGGAAGACACGAACACTAATCTAGTAACGTGCTTGGCGAGACACGCCTCGACTACATTGGCGGTTCCACCGACGTTGATCTTTTCCATTTTTGCACGGTCCGATTTTTTATACGCTATAAGCCCCGCGAGGTGAAAGACCGCGGCGATTCCTTCGAAAGCTTTGTACAGACTTTCTAAATCCGTGATGTCGCCGTACAGATAGTGGCAAGCAATGCCTTCGAGTTCGGACAAATCGCTTTCGGCCCTGACCAATGCGTACACATCGTGACCGTCTTTGACTAACGCGCGCGTCAGCCAGCTGCCTAAGAAACCGTTTGCGCCGGTAACCAAAACTTTCATGAAATCTCCCGGCGGCGTCGAAACCGCTCAAAGCCCATTTTGCAAAGCGTACTGAAAATCCAACCGAATAGATAACCAAGTAAACCACCGCCCAGAACGTCAGTGGGGTAGTGGACGCCATTGTACATTCGGCTGTAACCGACGAGTGCGGCAGCAGTGTAAAAAGGAATCCTTACTTGCGGAATCATGTCCGCGGTAAATTTCGCCAAACTAAACATATTCGCGGAGTGATTAGAAACAAAACTATAACCACCGTAAGGCGACCGCACAATAACGGCGTCTCCCAGCGCATCCGCGGGCCGAAGTCTTTCAATGTTTTTCTTAAAAACCCGATTCCCAACAAAGTCGGAGCAGCTCATCGATAATATCAGGCAGAAAAAAACAAAGAATCCACGCTTTTTGTATTTCCATAAAAACAGACCTAACATCAGCGGTATAATTGCGATCTGAAACCACAAGTGTTTGTGCAAATCGGTGATCGCCGGAAAGAAAATATCCAACCAAGGATGAGTCCAGACGACGTTGATATAATGAAGAAGGCTTTTGTCCAGTCCGAAAAGAAATTCCATCCACTCCAAAATAGAATTTCAGCCGGGGAAAGTCTAGGAACATTCATGGGTTCCGTGCCATCGACAGGTCACTATGGCACTATAAAAGTACCTATGGATAAAGCGACATGGACCGGTCTTCTTATTGGTTTCGGTGGAATTCTATTTGCGAACACTATCGATGGTGGCGAATTCGGCTCGCTCGTTCAGGGCACCGCCGCGATGATCGTTTTGACCGGAACTTTCGGCGCGGTTCTAGTTTCGAATTCGTCTAAAGATATCAAGATGGGTTTCCGGCTTGCGGCGGAAGCTTTCGATCATAAAGACACCGAAATACAGTACAAAATAAATGAACTGGTCGATTACGCACGTACTGCACGCCGTGAAAGCATCATGGCACTAGAAAGCAAAATACCGAAAGCGTCTGATTTGTTCATGAAAGAACTTTTAAAGACGGTCGTCGACGGAACGGAAAATTCGCTAACTAAAGAAATATTCGAAGG
>JACMRP010000382.1 GCA_014376325.1 Pseudobdellovibrionaceae bacterium | reverse complement strand
TTTCGAAAACTTCATCGTCGTATTCGTCGGCGGTCAGGCTTTCGAGTTTCGAAACGGCCTTACGGGCTTTTTCACTCTGCGGATTTAAAAACAAAACCATTTTAAAAGATTTTAATGCTTGTTTAGGCTGCTTCAATTGCAGATGAAGTTCGGCTTGCATCTGATGCGCCATTAAGTTCTCGGGCGCCAGCTCCGTGGCCTTCTGTGCGAGTTTCAGGCAATCATCGAAGCGCTCCAGATCCCGGGCGATCCGAGCGTAGACGACATATCCAGCCGCAAAGTGGGGGTGACGCTTCACTCCAACGCGGACGACAAGCTCCGCCTCTTTGAGCATACCTATTTCGCGGTAAGCTTCCGCAAGCGGCGCAAACACCTGCGAATTTGGATCCTTCTGCAAAAGCAGTTGGTATTTTTCAATGGCGGTTGCTTCGATCTTGGGCATGCATTGATCATGACACCTCCGCTCCTGAATTTCAACAGAGCTTTTTATTGACCTGTTTCGAGAGAAGAATTCAAATCATCCTATGACTTCCTCCGCACGTCCAAACATGCAAAATTTTTCGATTCTCGGTGTTGATCCGGGATCACGCGTAACCGGCTTCGGCTTGGTACGCGTGGTTCAGGGGCATATCGAGCATGTCAGTCACGGAGTCATCGTGATGGACGCGAATGCAGAATTTCCGGATCGCATGTTGGAACTCGGCAGCGCTTTTCGGCAACTCATGGAAAAATATCGACCCCAGCACATCTCGATAGAAAAAATATTTTTAGGGAAAAACGCGGACAGTGCCTTTAAACTCGGTCACGCCCGCGGAGTGATCATGTACGAAAGCAAACGGGGCGGGTCCGAGGTTTTTGAATACGCCACGCGCCTTGTGAAAAAGGGCGTTACCGGCGATGGTGGATCGAGCAAAGAGCAAGTTCAGGTCGTGTTGAGAGCACTTTTACGCATCGATAAAATAAACCGGATTGATGCGTCGGATGCGCTAGCGATGGCGTGCCACCACGCTTACGAAATACAAAAACGTCAGATAGTGCGCCGGGCGATCGAACTTTAAGGCCGCGATAAAAATGCCTATAAGGGCAACAAGGAATTTATGATTGGGTATTTAAAAGGTCGTCTTGTTGAAGTCACTCCCGAAACGGCGATTGTCGATGTCGGCGGAGTCGGTTACGAAATCCTGGCGTCGGGCAATACGTTATCGGACATGCAGAGCCTCACCGGAAAAGAAATGATCATCTGGATCCATACTCACGTTCGTGAAGACGCGTTTCAACTTTTTGGTTTCGTGGCGAAAGAAGAAAAGAACTTGTTTCTTTCATTGCTCAAAGTGAACGGTATAGGACCGAAAATGGCTTTAAGTATTTTGTCCGGCGGTCGTGTTCAGCAAATTCACGACATGATCGAAAGCAGTGATGCCAAAGCGCTTTCTGGTTTGCCGAAAGTCGGCAAAAAGACTGCGGAGCAAATTATCCTGACCCTGAAGGGAAAACTTGTGCTGTTAGAAAAAAACGACGGCCCCAAGAAAAAAGTTTCTAGTCCACATCCCGAAATCTCTTCGGCGCTGATGAATTTAGGATTTAAGTCCGCGTCCGTGGAACAATTTGTTTCTTCACTTCCGAAAGATGCGGAAGTGGAAGAGGGCGTCCGCAAAGGTCTCGCGGCGCTTTCGAACGCCCTTTAGTGATTGAATTTGGAGAACGAATGATTGAAGAATCCGACGGCATGGGCCGCATTTTAGAAGGTGATCCTGTTGAAGGGGAAAAGTCTTGGGAAAATATCTTAAGACCACAAACCTTCGCCGACTTTCCTGGACAAGACGACGTCAAAGCGAAATTGAAAATTTTTGTTGGCGCGGCGAAGGCTCGTTCCGAACCCTTAGATCACGTTTTGTTAAACGGCCCTCCGGGATTAGGCAAAACAACTCTCGCAAGAATTATTGCAAATGACATGGGCGTTGATTTCAAAGCGACGTCGGCTCCGGCGATTGATAAAAAAGGCGATCTCGCGGCAATTTTGACGAGTCTTAAGCCGAACTCTGTGTTGTTCATCGATGAGATTCATCGTCTGAGCCACCATATCGAAGAATACCTCTACACGGCGATGGAAGACTATTACATCGATATCGTCACTGGCGAAGGCCTTGGCGCACGTTCGATGAAGTTCCAGTTGGTGCCGTTCACGTTGATCGGTGCGACCACTCGGGCCGGATTGTTGAACGCGCCGTTTCGCGACCGTTTCGGGATCGTGGAACGATTGAATTTCTATGACCGCGTTTCCTTGCAGCAAATTTTAGAGCGTGATGCGCAAATTTTAAAGATTTCTTTAGATCCTGCAGGTGCTGCAGAGATCGCGCGCCGTTCGCGCGGGACTCCTCGGGTCGCCATCCGTTTGTTGAAGCGCGTGCGTGATTTTGCTCAAGTTCAAGCCAACGGAAAAATTTCGCAAGAGCTTGCAAATTCTGCTTTAAATACTTTGGGTGTAGATCGATTCGGGCTGGACCAGATGGATCGGCGCATTCTGCAACTGATCCACGAAAAGTACGCGGGTGGTCCAGTCGGCATCGATACGATCGCGGCGGCCCTTAGCGAAGAGCGCGATACGATTGAAGAAGTTTACGAGCCATTCTTGCTTCAAGAAGGTTTTTTGCAAAAAACCCAGCGTGGTCGCATGATCACCGAATTTGCCAAAAGCCAGGTTTTTGAGACTGCTCTCAGCAATTAAAACGATGTAGGATCTAAAAATGAAATCTCGAGTACCCATCAATGTGGATGTTCTTCGTGGATCGGTGGTTGAAAGTCAGCATCGGGTGATGGCGGTTGTTGTTGATGAGCGCGCGACGCCCATCATGTACTGGGGTAATACCGACTACCTAACTTATCCTCGATCTGCGATCAAGATGCTGCAGGCTTTGCCATTGATTGAATCCGGCGCCGCCGAAGCCTTCGGTTTTGATATGAGACACATCTGTTTGGCTTGCTCTTCCCATCACGGAGAAAAAGAGCATTTAGCGGGTGTTTCCGAAATGCTCAAAAAATCAGGGGCGAGTGAAAGCATGCTCGTCTGTGGGCCGCATCTTCCGAGCAATACTGCGGCCGCTCACGAAATGATTCGCAAGGGCCAACAGCCCACAGCCATTTGCAATAATTGTTCTGGCAAACATGCCGGATTGATCGCGACAAGTCTTCACTTAAAAGAAGATCCCGAGGGATATGAAAAGAACGAACACCTAAATCAGGTGCGAATTCGAAAAGTACTTTCTGAGGTCATGCGCATCGATGTAAATCGCACCAATTTTGGAATCGACGGCTGCGGAATTCCGACCTACGCGGTCCCGCTGCAGAACATGGCCATCGGAATGATGGCGTTGATCAATCCCAAAGAATCTGAGCAACGTAAGAGGGCTTCGCAAAAAATTCTGGATGCCATCAAGCACGAACCATTTTATTTATCGGGCACCGACACGTTTGCGAGCGAAGTTATCGCAAAAACTGAAGGCCGTTGTATCATTAAGAATGGTGCAGAAGGTGTTTACTGCGGTGTGATTCCCGAAAAGGGCCTCGCCTTTTCTTTGAAGGTGGAAGACGGGTCTTCTCGTGCTGCCGAAATCGCGACCGGTTTTATTTTACAAAAAATGGGTGGACTGAAGGCGGACGAGATTCAAAAGTTGAAGCCGTTCTTCCAGCCTAAAGTTAAGAATTGGAAAAATCTTGAAGTCGGAACCTACCGGATATCTATTTAGCGCAATCTCACTGAAGCAGCGAAATTTTCAGAGGTAAAAAAGCCACACTACGCACTCGAATCAGGGATTTTTTGACTCTGTCGGGACGTCCGTGTAAAGTCCAATCATGTTTCTTCAAAAGACCATTCGCAAAAGAACCGTCGTTCGCGGCATCGGAATTCATTCTGGCGACGCTTGCACACTGACATTCCGACCTGCTCCGCCCGACACCGGGGTTTATTTTGTGCGCACCGATTTACCGGGAGCACCTTCGGTAAAAGTTTCTGCGCGAAATGTTCAGGCAACTTCTCATGCTACAACCGTCGGCGGACCTAGCTTTAGCGTCGCGACGATTGAACATTGTTTGTCAGCTTTATCCGCACTTAGAATCGACAACTTATTTATCGAATTAGACGGTCCCGAAATTCCGATCGGGGACGGCAGTGCGAGCGAATTTCTAAGGGCACTGCTTGAGGTCGGGATGGTTGAACAGGACCAGCCACGTAAATACTGCTACATC
>JACMRP010000060.1 GCA_014376325.1 Pseudobdellovibrionaceae bacterium | reverse complement strand
GCCGGCGGCAGCCACACTTGCGCGTTGACCCGCGGAGGAGAAGTTTGGTGCTGGGGCAGGAATTCCGAAGGCCAACTAGGAAATAATCAGGTCGACGGAAAAATTGAATACGGCGCGGTGTTGGTGAACGTGACTCCAGTAAAGGCGATCGGGCTCACCGACATGAAGCAAGTTGCGACGGGCCTTGATCACACTTGCGCTGTCACTTCCGCAAGTACGGTCTGGTGCTGGGGAAAAAACTCCAGCAATCAGCTCGGGTACAATGCGGGGCAAAAATCCATCGTGCCGAATGAAGTTCCGGCGCTAGATTCCGTTTCGTTGCTCGTTGCTGGGCAAAATCATAATTGCGTTTTAAACGCAAACGTTGCCAAGTGCTGGGGCGCGAATGAAAGCGGCCAGCTCGGCGACGGCACGCTCGCAAATTCCGAAATTCCAAAAGTGGTATCGGGCTTAACCTATCCCGTTCAACTTTCTGCGGGGTCACACAGTTGCGCAGCACTCGTCGACGGAAGCGCCCTCTGCTGGGGTGCGAACGACAGTGGCCAACTGGGCAGCATGAATCCAAACAGCAGAGTGCCGGCCGCGGTCGCCGGACTTCAGGTTAGCGGCGGGATTTTCGCGAGCTTCGATGCGCATAGCTGCGCGATCGCCACCGGCAAGAACGTAAAGTGCTGGGGTAAAAACACCGAAGGCCAGCTCGGCAACGGAACTTACCTGAACACGTCGGTTCCCACGAACGTGCTAGAACCGGTTCAGTAAAAATCCAATTTTTAGTACTTTCCTTGGTGCGCCTTTTGCCACTATGCTTCGGGTCATGGCAACGAAGCTTTTTCGTCCAACCGTGAACTGTTGGCGAACGAATGACATTACAAAAGCTCGGATGCTGATCGACAGCGCTGACTTCTTTCGCGCCGTGCATGCCGCGATCGTCAACGCATCCCGAATCGTCATAGTGATCGGGTGGGAAATCGACAGCACCACCCGGCTTCTACGCGGAGACGACGAAAAAAATTCTGAGGCGCCGTCAGTCTTTATTGATCTGATCAATTGGAAGGCTCGGCAAAATCCTGAGCTGCAAGTTTATCTGCTACGTTGGGATTCCTCCGTCGCCTTTATCAGCGAGCGCGAATTTTGGCCAGAATATGTCTGGACTCACCATACTCCAGAAAACATTCATTTCAGTTTAGACGACACGATCCCGATCGGCGGCAGCCATCACCAAAAGCTAATTTTGGTGGACGACGAGTTCGTTTTTTCTGGCGGCATGGACATCGCTCGTCAAAGGTGGGACGAACGCGCGCACCGAATTGTCGAGCCCGAACGGAGCGATGCCAACGGTCCTTACGGTCCGTACCACGATGTGCAATTACTGATGACCGGACCAATCGTTGAAGACTTCGCCGAACTCATGCGCTGGCGGTGGCGTCAGGCGACCGGCATTTCAATTCCGAAACAGAAAAATACTTGGACTACTTCGCCCGAGGCGCTGCCCGGCGGCTGCCTCCCAAACTTTACGGGAGTCGTCGGCGCCATTGCGCGGACCATTCCAAAAATGCCGTCGACCGCTGCCTTCCACGAAGTTCGTCAAATGTATCTGGACCTGATCGATCAAGCTGAAGAGTTTATCTACATCGAAAACCAGTTTCTAACTTCCGTCGAAGTAGCCAAAAAGTTGAACGAGCAATTGAGATCGAAACCTCCGTTGAAAGTGTTGTTGGTCAGTTCCTACAATCCACAAGGTGTTTTAGAAAGCGAAGGCATGTGGGCCGGTCGAATCGATTTCAACAAAATTCTTACTGATGGCATCGACGAGAGTCGCGCGAAAATCGTCTGTACTGGGATTAAAAAACCGGACGGAGAAATGCTCTATAAACGTATTCACTCAAAGGTACTCATCGTCGACGATCGCTACTTGATGGTCAGTTCTTCAAACATTAACAACCGCTCGATGGAACTGGACACCGAGTGCGACGTCATCATCGCGGCGGGCACGGACGAGCATCGGGCGTGCATACGCAATGTTCGCGATGACTTGCGTCTGGAACATGAATCCAATGGATATTCATTTCACCCACTTCACGATGAAAAATACACTTCGCAAAGTTTTCAAACCGTTGCCGCAAGATTTGCCGATCCCAGTGAGCCGCTCATCGCCGGAACGACGATACGAAATCCGACGTTGATAAAGATTTTGGCCGGAGGCATAATTATCGCGGCCGTAGTTGGACTTTTTCATTTGTTGAATTTGAATCTCGATTGGTTTCACGTCGACAACATCCGATCATTTTTAATGGCTTCTCGATCATCCCCTTGGGCACTACCTACGGTCATTGCGGTATACGTCGTCGGTGGTTTTATCTTATTCCCGGTCACGGTGATTTCGCTGGTCACGGCCGCAGTCTACGGTTCTATCTGGGGGCCCATCTATGGAATGTGCGGCGCCCTGACCAGCGCTTCGGTGATGTTTTGGATTGGACGCTGGGTCGGTCAGAAAGGTCTTCGCCGTTTTTTTGGCGAACGTCTGCTGAGGATCGATCGGCAATTTGCGGATGCTGGCATCCTGGGTGTCGCGTTCTTCCGGATGATCCCGGTCGCGCCTTTCAGCATCGTAAATCTTGCGGCGGGAATTTCGTCTTTAACTTTTTGGAATTTCATCGCCGGAAACTTTCTTGGATTTTTACCAGCGTTTATCGTTAAGGGGCTTGTCGGCGATTCGCTGACGCAGATTTTCCTCGACCCCACTCCGAAATCGATTGGTTTGTTGATCGCCGGGGGCGTACTTTGGATTGCGTTGATGATCGGCACTTACTTGTTAACTCGTCGATGGAAGAAGAGGCGCGAGCATGAGACTTAAAATCATGACGTACAATATCCACGGCGCACGCGGAGTGGATGGGCTCAGAGACTACGCACGTATCGGAGCGCTGCTTGCGGCGCAAAATATTGATATCGCCCTCATTCAAGAGCTAGACACCCGTCCCGAAAACCGCGGCAGTGCTGAAGACATTCGAAATTTGATGACCGATCATTTTCCGCATTTTGCCTTTGCACCGACGATCACCGCGTCGGGCGGATGGTACGGCAACGCGGTTCTGTCTCGATTTCCTATTTTAAAAGAACAGGTCGTAGATATAAGTTCAAAGGGGCGAGAGCCGCGAAATATACTGGAAGTGTTCATCCAAACCAACTCCGGACCTTTGCACATCGTAAATACGCATAAGGGCCTAGGCATCCTTGAGCGCGGAAAGCAGATCAGGCAGCTGAACGAATTCCTATCGATAAAAAGTGACGTGCCGTTGATTGTGGGTGGTGATATTAACGAGTGGCACACGTACTCGGGCGCACTGCGGAAGTTAAATTTAGTGCTTCATCAAGTACGGTTCGGCCCAACATTTCCGACCGCGTTTCCAGTTTTAAGACTAGACCGAATGTGGTGTCGACCTTGGACAATGGTGAAGTCAAGTCAGGTGCTAAAAACATCTGCGACAAGGCTGTATTCGGATCACTACCCACTCGTACTTGAAATCGAAATGTAGAAGCATTTTTTATATGCCAATCTCAAGTGCGGAATTTGCTTTGGAAAACTTAGCCCGTCTGGAATGGGACGGCTCGGGGAACCTATTTCTTCAGTACCAGACCGAGGATTTGTAAAATCATGGCAAAAATGATGACACTGGGCGCGAACCACTTCAGCGCCCATTTCCAGTGTGGATACATGGAGTGACTCACGAAACGATCCTGAGCTAAAAACTGGGCGGCCTTTTCTTTTTCGGTCATCCCGATGTTGATGCTGACCGCGAGTCCCAGCGCGATGACCGGCAGAATCCAGTTAATCAAAACGGAATCCATCATCTCCATCAAGCCTTTTTCGTGAAGCTGAACCTTGCGAAAAAGTGAACTCGAAAACGACGGAAGGATCGCGAGCGTTAACGCAACGGCCCCGGCGATCCAGGACGCCTTGTTGCGCGAGATTTTTTTCTTGCTGGTGTCGACCAAATTCGATACGACCGTCTCCATTAAACCAATGCTCGCATTAAGCGCCGCCATATACAGACACGCAAAAAACAACAGACCGAAAAGAACGCCGCCCCTAAAATCCATAAAAAATCTAGGCAAGGTTTCGAATAACAACGCGGGATCGGTCAACGGCACATTGGACGCCTGAAACGCGATCGGAAAAACCAGCATCACTGCAACCAAAGAAATCCCGGTATCGACCAGGGTCACGCGAAAGCCGGCGGTCGGAATGTGATCTTGATCCTTCATGTAGCTACCGAAGGTCACCATCGTGCCGAGTCCCACCGACAGCGTAAAGAAAATGTGCCCGATCGCGTGAATCATCGAGGAATAAGTTAATTTAGAAAAATCGGGATAAAATAAAAATCTTAAAACTTCAGGAGCAGACGGCAGCGAAGTCGATCGGATGACCAAGATAAAAACCAAGGTCACGAACAA
This sequence comes from Pseudobdellovibrionaceae bacterium, assembly GCA_014376325.1. The sequence goes on along the minus strand of JACMRP010000060.1, from coordinate 1,265 downwards.
GGGCATCATGTAACTGATCCACTTCTCCAGGCCCTCTTGAACGCCCTTCGCGACGACAATGATCACGAGCAAAACGTGAACGCTCGCAAGCGCCCACTGCAGTCCACCGTTTTTCATCAGTAAAGCGAGCGAGCCCGAAGATGGATGCGCTTCGCTAAACATCACGAGCTCCATCACAAAACGGCTTAAGAAATGCAGCACCCAACCGCTGATGACGGCGTAATAAGAAAATACCACCAGACTGAGCAGCACCGAAAATCGGCCCGCCCAGGCAAAAGCTTTAATTCCTGATGATTGGGAAAGTTTTTGCGTCGCCATGATCACGCTCTGATGCGTCGACTTACCCAGACTGAGTTCGGCGATCAATAACGGCAGCCCAACAGCGAGGGCCATGAAAACGTATAACAAAACAAAGGCGCCGCCACCATTTTCACCGACGACGTAAGGAAAACGCCAAAGATTCCCGAGTCCGCAGGCAGAACCCACGGCAACAAGGTAAAATCCAAAGCGTGTTCTCCACGAACCCCGTTTCGTCGGCATTACTGACTGCTCTTACGACTTCTCATACAGAAGATGCGGATCGGAATGCCCGCAAGTCCCCATCGATCTTTGATATGCTTTACTAAAAATCTTCGGTAGGCCGGCGTCACCCCGTCTGGGTTGTTCGCAAAGGCGATGAATGCGGGCGGCTTCTGACGAGTTTGCGTTAAGTAATAAAATTTAACGTTGGTCGTTGCGTAAACCGGAGCCGGTGCTTTACGAATCGTTTCGAAGAAGAAATCATTCAGCTCAGATGTCGGAATCCGCATGACGAGTTTTTCAGAAATATCCTGGACCATGTCGTACAGATCGTTTAGTCCTTGACCCGTTTTTGCACTCGTAAACACGACCGGAACGTCCGAGAAGAAATGGAAATTCTTTTCGACCTGATCGCGGAAAGTTTTTTTGTATTCCGGAACTTCTTCGGCGCCGAGGTCTGACTTATTCGCGACCAGGATGACGCCGCGATGATCGTCAAGAATCGCCTGCATGATTTTAGAATCTTGCTCTGTGGGGCCGACGGTTCCGTCCACGATCAGCAAAACCAAATCGGCCTTACGAATGGCTTCTTGAGATTTGAATGCCGAGATGATTTCGACGTCGTCTTCCCGTCGTGAAGACCTGCGCAGTCCGGCGGTATCGATGAGCATGTAGCGTTTATTGTTCGCGTAGAATGGAGTCTCGACGGCGTCGATAGTCGTTCCGGCGATTTCCGAAACCATCAT
>JACMRP010000381.1 GCA_014376325.1 Pseudobdellovibrionaceae bacterium | reverse complement strand
CGTTCGATGATGTACGTGGCACTCACTTACGATCATCGCATCATCGACGGCAAAGAAGCGGTTAGCTTTTTAGTGAAGATCAAAGAAAACGTCGAAGATCCAGAAAGACTTTTGCTCGAGATTTAAAGATCTAGAAATTTATAGTTCTTACTACGACCCACATCTATTATTGGATGTGGGTTTTTTTTAAAAATTAACCCAGACTCAAAACGACGTGATGATCACTGTCTGAACCGAGGCCGAAAACTGGCAGGCGCTTCGTGGACTTTACTCGGGCCACAGATCCTAAAAGGGACGTTAGTACGCAAGCAGTGACGGGAGTGAGCTGATCGCTCGTGTTATTGTTCCCGAGTTGCCCGCTGCCATTCCAACCGGCCGCCCAAACCGTTCCGTTCGAAAGCAGAAACAAAGAATGGCATCCACCACCCGCGACTGCAACCGCCGTCGAAATTCCGCACACCATCACGGGAGTTGAGCGGTTCGTTGTCGTATTATCGCCGATCTGTCCACCAGTGTTGAGGCCAGAAGCCTAAACACCAGGACCGGTTCCATCGATACGAAGTTTTTTCCAGGTCGCCGCATCGGCTTGTCGACCAAATATAAACTGACCCAAAATAGTGGAGCTTAAAGCGACGGCAGTCTTTGAAAGAAATTTTCGGCGAGGTGCATTTTGCATAAACAAATCACAGCGCGCGTTGTAGCCATTTGTAAATATTCAGAGACCTGGTCTAGCCACTTAAATTCTGCGTCGAGGTCCAGTAATGCGTGGCGTCCCACGTGCCATTAAACCCCAGATCGCGTATACCTAGGACTTGAATCTACTGAGAAGGAATCTAAAATGTCTGAATCAAAAACTTTCGATCTTGTGATCATCGGTGCGGGACCAGGTGGATATGTTGGCGCCATTCGCGGAGCTCAATTGGGGCTTAAGGTCGCGGTTGTTGAAAAAGACAAAACCTACGGCGGAACCTGCGTGATGGTGGGATGCATCCCTTCAAAAGCATTACTGCAAAGTTCCGAAAATTTTGCGGCGGCGAAACATGATTTAGCTTCTCACGGAATTAAAGTTGGCGCGGTGGAGCTTGATCTTCCGACAATGATGGCCCGCAAAGACAAAGTCGTGAAGGCCAACACCGACGGAATTGCTTTCTTATTTAAAAAAAACAAAATCACGGCATTTCAAGGTTTGGGCAAAATTCTAAAAGCGGGCGAAGTTGAAGTCACCGCAGCCGACGGCACGAAACAAACTTTAACGACAAAAAATATTATGATCGCAACTGGATCAGCCCCCGTCGAATTGCCATTTTTAAAATTCGACGAAAAGAAAATCGTTTCCAATACCGGTGCCCTGACATTAGGCACCGTTCCGAAAACGATGATCGTTGTCGGGGGCGGAATCATCGGCTTAGAGCTCGGCTCGGTGTGGCAACGCCTCGGTTCCGAAGTAACCGTTATCGAGTACGCCGATCGCCTCGGTGGACAAATGGATCAAGACTGCATGAATCTGCTGAAAAAATTGATGGAAAAAGACGGCACAAAATTCCTGCTTTCTACGAAGGTCACAGGTTCTAAAATTGCCGGCGACGGAGTCGAAGTAAGTTACGAAGGATTAGCCGACGGAAAAACGCAGACGATGAAAGCCGATGTCGTCCTAGTTTCAACGGGGCGAAAACCATTTTCAAACGGGCTCGGCTGTGAAGAAGTGGGCGTTCAAAAAGATCCACAAGGTCGCATCGTCATCGACAAACATTATATGACCACCGTCCCTGGCATTTACGCAGTCGGCGACGTTGTCGCAGGACCGATGCTTGCCCACAAGGCCGAAGAAGAAGGCGTTGCAGTTGCAGAAATCATCGCGGGTCACCACGGTCATGTAAATTATGAAACTGTTCCGGGCGTGATCTACACTCATCCAGAAATTGCTTCCGTCGGGATCACCGAAGACCAAGCCAAAGCGCAAGGTATTGAGGTCAACGTTGGCAAGTTTCCGTTTATGGCTAGCGGCCGCGCGCGTGCGCAAGGTTACACCGAAGGTTTCGTTAAAATCATCGCCGACAAAACGACCGACCGAATTTTGGGCGCCCACATGGTGGGGCCACAAGTTTCGGAATTAATTCATGAAGTGATCATGTGCATGGAATTCGGCGGAAGCAGTGAAGACCTTGCGCGCTCTTTCCACGCCCACCCTACACTTACGGAAGTGGTTCGAGAAGCGGCTCTGGCCGTAGAGAAGCGCCAGCGTTTGATGTAAAATCCAATTGTGCCAGATGCGCAATCTGTTTGATCAAGAGAACTCGATCGATCGGCTTCGTCATGTGATCCGTGCAACCAGCCTGCAGACACCGGTCCCGGTCTTCTTTCAGCGCGTGCGCGGTCAACGCGATGATCGGACGAGCGTAACCTTGCTTGCGGAGTTTCATCGTCGCCTCTAGCCCGTCCATTTCTGGCATTTGGATGTCCATCAAAACAATGGCGTAATTTCCACGAAGGGCTTTGTTCATACCTTCTAAGCCGTTGTTCGCAAGTTCTACTTGGGCTCCGGCACTCGTCAAAAATCGACTGATTAAAATCTGATTAATGGGCGCGTCTTCGACAAGCAAAACTTTGATACCGTCGAGTGCGTGTGCTTGAGAGTCGGCCTTCGCTTCTGGCTTCTGGGGCGGCGCCTCGCCAATGCGTTCGCAGAATTTAGTGTCGACAGGAATTTCTGCACGAACTTCGATCAAGAATACACTGCCTTCGCCACTGATGCTGCTTTCAAGCGCCACGTTTCCTCCGAGCGCTTGCGCGAGTTTGCGGGATAGCGCCAGTCCTAAACCGGTGCCGCCAAATTTTCGGGTCGTCGAGCTATCCACCTGCACGAAGGGTCGGAATAGTTTTTCAGACTGGCCTTTGGAAATGCCGACGCCGGTGTCTTTTACGTGAAACTTTAACCGGCCTTCGGACCATTCGACATCAATTATGACCGCACCTTTTTCGGTGAACTTAATCGCGTTGCTGATCATGTTCAGTAAAATTTGGCGCAAACGGGTCGGATCGGTAAAAATAAATTCTGGAATTTTATTTTTAAGTTTAAAATCAAGCCCAATTTCCTTCGCCTGTGATTTAACGGTCAGTAACGTCAATAAATCACCGAGCAAATTCATGGTATTTACTTTGATGTTTTCAATCTCTAGGTGTCCCGCTTCCACTTTGGAAATATCTAAAATCTCGTCTATAATCTTGAGCAGTTGCTGGCCACTACGACAAATCGTATTTACATTTTGAACTCGTTCTTCGTAAGCAAGGTCGGGATCCAATAACAACTCAGAAAAACCAAGAATGGCACTCAGGGGAGTTCTAATTTCGTGACTCATATTCGCCAAGAACTGGGTTTTCGCGGCATTTGCGGCGACCGCTTGTCGCTGTGCTTCTAGTAGATCACGCTCGACCATCTTACGATCCTGAATGTCCATGCACGTGCCGATCCAGCCGATCACTTTATCGACGCTGCTCAGTTCTGGCACGGCTCTTACAAAATGCCATCGCAACTGATCATCTTTACTGCGAATGCGACACTCAATTTCGAAAGGTTCGCCGCTGTTCATCGAATCGATCCAAGCTTTTAGAAATGCCCGAAGGTCTTTCGCGTAGATGGCCTCTTGCCAACCGGCGCCGACGCTCTGATCTTGCGAAAGTCCGGTGTAATCAGTCCACACCTTATTAAAATAATCGAGCGTTCCGTCAACCTTCGATTTCCAAATCATGTTTGGAACCGCGTCTGCCAAATTGCGATAACGCTTCAGCGTTTCCATTTCTAATTGAGCAAGCTGCATATATCTTGCCTGGCGTTCGCTTTCGCGAATGGTTTCGTTTTGCGCCAGAAGCTTTCGAGTTTTCAAGAAACTTTCTACAAAGAAAGTAACCTTCGACCGAAGTATTTGCGGCTCGAATGGCTTGAACACATAATCTACGGCACCGACTTCGTAGCCGCGATAAATATGTTTGTCGTCCTTGTTAATCGCCGTCACAAAAATAATCGGCGTTGTTTTATAACGCTCGAATTGACGAATGCGCCTGGCGGCCTCAAACCCGTCCATTCCGGGCATTTGCACGTCCAACAAAATTAATCCAAATTCGTAGCTCTCTATTTTTTCTAGAGCCTCCCGTCCGGACTGCGCCCGTACTAGATTTAAATTCGGCATATCTAACACGGCCTCGAGGGCGATCAATCCATCAAGGCGGTCGTCGACGATTAGAATATCAACCGGTTGATTCATTATTGCCATTTAGCTACTTCCGCTTTGTTGTTTTTCAACCAGGTGTACATCACGGCAAGCAGATGATCTTCATCCACCGGCTTAGTCACGTAGTCCGACGCTCCGGCGGCCAGACATTTTTCACGGTCGCCCTTCATCGCTTTTGCGGTCAGAGAAATGATCGGTAATTTGATAAATTTAGCGATCTTACGAATTTCCATGGTTGCTTCAAGGCCATCCATCTCTGGCATCATCGTGTCCATCAAAACCAAATCCGTGTCAGGGTTTTCTTTTAACACCGCAATTCCCTGTCTGCCGTTTTCGGCATAAACGACGGTCATGCCGCGCATTTTCAAGATACTCGTCAAAGCAAAGACGTTGCGAACGTCATCGTCGATGACCAGGACTTTATTTCCGGAAAAATCCGCGTCGACCGGCAAAGCCTGCACCGGCGAAATTTTCTCTACGCTTTCGATACTGCCGAACCCATCAGAACCAACATATTTCTGAGGTAAATACAGCGTGAAGCTGCTGCCCTGACCGGGATGACTGCTGACTTCGATCACGCCGCCAAGTAAACGCGCTATCTCGCGACTGATGGTAAGGCCCAAACCCGTGCCGCCGTACTTACGACTTGTGGTTCCGTCCGCCTGTTGGAAGGCTTCGAAAATAAGTTTCTGTTTTTCGGGCGCGATTCCTATTCCGGTATCTGTCACTCGGAACATGATGCAACGCGCTTTATCCGACGTTCCGATTTCTAAATTGACGCTGCCATTTTCGGTGAACTTGAAGGCATTCGATAACAGATTTTTCAGAATCTGCTGTAAACGATTTGCGTCGGTGAACATTGTCTTAGGTAGATCGGTGTTCGCCATAATCCGGAAATCCAGACCTTTGTGTTCCGCGACTGGTCGGAAGGTTTGTTCTAAGTATTCTTGGACTTCGATCAGCTCCAGAGCCTTCGGATTGACCGGCATTTTGCCGGCTTCGACTTTGGAAAGATCCAGAATCTCATTGATGAGCGCTAATAAATCCTGCCCCGCAGAGTGTACGGTACTCGCGAACTTCACTTGCTCGCCGCTGAGGTTTTTGTCTTTGTTCTCTGCCAAAGTCTTCGACAGGATCAAAAGACTATTCAACGGAGTACGAAGTTCATGCGACATGTTTGCTAAGAATTCCGACTTGTACTTCGAAATCAATGACAACTGCTCGGCTTTTTCTTCGAGTGACCTTGAAGCAAGTTCGACCTCTTGGTTTTTGACTTCTAATAGCTTGGCCTTGTCTTCGAGCTCTTTCGCTTGAGCTTCTAGTTCGGCATTGGAACGTTTTAATTCTTGCAACAGTTGTTCCGTTCGCATGCTGGAAGAGATCATGTTCAGGATAACCCCGATGCTGTCCATCAGCTGATCCAAGAAATTGATATAATTTTGCGAGAACGGACGCGTGCTCGCGAGTTCTAAGACGGCTTTTAATTCGCCTTCAAACAACACCGGCAATACTATGACGTTTTTTGGACGTTCCTCGGCAAGGCTAGAACTGATGACCACGTAATCTTCTTGCGCGTGAGTTAATAGAATTCTTTTTTTCTCAAAGGCGCATTGTCCGACCAGGCCTTCTTTTAACCGGTAGCGATTCGATACATTTTTACGCTCGGTAAAGGCATAGCTCGCGATAAGGTTTAATAGCGGAGCATCGGCTTCGTTCTCTAACATGAAGAAGGTCCCCTGATGCGCATCTACTAGCGGAGTCAGCTCCGACATGATCAATTGCGCGACCGAGGTAATGCTTCGTTGTCCCTGCATCATTCCAGAGAATTTTGCGAGATTGGTTTTTAGCCAATCCTGCTCGGTATTCTTTTGGGTAGTATCCTTCAGATTTCCGATCATTTGATTGATATTTTCAGATAGCGCCGCTACCTCGCCTTGCGCTTCGACCGCGATCGATCGGGTTAAATCCCCTTTTGTTACCGCAGTGGATACTTCCGCGATCGCGCGAACTTGCGCGGTCAAATTTCCCGCGAGCTGATTTACGTTGTCGGTCAAATCTTTCCAAGTTCCG
>JACMRP010000059.1 GCA_014376325.1 Pseudobdellovibrionaceae bacterium | reverse complement strand
GACTGTCATTAATAGACACCCGACGTCTATTGCTTAGTCAGTTAGAAGGTGGCCGGGCTCGCCAGCGCTGAATTAAAGCGGGTAGCCCGGGCACGCCGCATGCAGGTTTCTAATGTATCGGAAGGATACAAAATGGAAGCCCTGGTTATCGTGGCGATCGTCGCACTCGGACTCTTCTGCCGCACGGTCATGAAAAATCAGAATATGACAACTAGAATGTCGCGTATCTCGAATGCTCTTTTTGAACTCGGGATCGATCAAAAGCGTTTGCCCGCTCCCCACGCAAGGCTTGTTCGTAAGATTGCCCTTAAGCGTGTCATGCAAAATCCAGAAGGAGCGAACGTCTTTCACACCGCGCTCGAGTGTTTTTTTGCGGTGACGATCAAGCCAAAGACTCCAAATTATCTAATGTATAAAGCACATGATCGAAATTCACTTTCACGCGCGATGGTCGTCATCGCAACGTGGGGCAAACAGCGCAAGATTCGCCTTCCGGTGGCTCAGAGTGCCTTACTGAATTTATCCGCACACTTGTTCGGAAGTGACCGAGAGGAAGATACCGCCACTGCGGACTCTTTCGTTCAGGCCCAGCAAATCCTAAAATCGGTTCACGTCGAAAACTTCAAGAGATTGAATTCTTAACGAATCTCGCGCAGACTCAATTCATGATTTATGTTGATGCTGACGGCTGTCCCGTCAAAGATGAAATTTACAAGGTTGCCGAGCGACTCCAAGTGCCGGTGATTCTAGTCGCGAACAAGGCACTGAATATTCCGGCGAATAGTTTGTTTCGAATGGAAGTCGTCTCTAGCGGATTCGATGCCGCCGACGATTGGATCGCGGAGTCGGCAACTCCGAAAGATGTGGTTATCACGGTCGATGTATTGCTGGCAGAACGCTGCGTGAAAAAGGGCGTCCGGGTGCTTGGACATAAGGGCGTCGAATTCAACGAAGACAATATTGGAATGTCGGTCGCGAGCCGTGAGCTGAATCAAAATTTGCGTCACATGGGTGAAAATCGCGGTGGTCCAGCTCCGATGGACAAAAAAGCAAGGTCCCAATTTCTTGGGACCTTGGATCAAATTCTAAATGCGCTGAAACGTAAGAACTAGTTAGAAAGTCTTTTTCAGTTCGCCGGTTCCCCATTTTTGTGCGTCTTTCGCGTCGCCAACGATCGGCGCCATGCCGAAGAATTCGTGAGTCACGCCTTCGTAGTTTTTATAATTCACTTTAACTCCGGCCGCGATCATTTTGTCCGCAAGCTCTTTGCCTTCAGACATCAATGGGTCGATTTGCGCGGTGATGATGGTCGTTTCCGGAAGTCCTTTTAGGTTTGCGCCGACCAAATTGATTCTAGGATCTTTAGCTTCGCCCATATTGTTCAAGTAATTTTTCATGAACCAAGTCATCATCGGCGCATTCAGCGGCTTTGCGTCTTTGTTGTCGATGTAGGAAGGCGTATTCATCGCGGAGCTTGCAACCGGATAAACGGCAAGGACGTGGGTCGGCGCCTGAGCCCCTTTGTCGCGAGCAGAGATCGCAACGTTGATCGCTAAATTGCCACCAGCACTTTCGCCAGCCACCGCGATTTTTTTAGGGTCGCCGCCGAACGAAGCCGCATTTTTCAAGACCCACTGGTAGGCCGCGAAAGCATCGTCGTGTGCCGCAGGGAACTTAGATTCTGGAGCTTCGCGATAATCGACCGAGACAACGATCGCCTTCGATTGAAGCGCGATCGCGCGGGCACTGCCATCGTAAACATTTTTGTCCGCGATCACCCAGCCACCGCCATGATAATAAACGACCACCGGCATCGGAAGTTTTCCGTCTGGCGTGTAAAATCGCGCAGAAATTTCTCCGGCCGCGCCAGAAATATTTCTATCTTCCACTTTTGCGAAGCCTTTATCGGTTTTTTTCTCTTGCCCTTTTGACATCAAAGATTTGACCGCATCTGCCGGAGTTGGTTGCTTGCGGGCTTCGGTAGCGCTCAGAGTTTCGATCGGTTTACCGCCTTTCAACGCCAATTCGTCCAAAACCTTTTTCATGTCCGAATCTGGTTTTGCTTCGGGCTTTGCGTAAGTCATTGTTGGTATTGCCGCCAGCATTGCCGCGACGATGGTCATCTTAAGGGGGGTACTGATTTTCATGGAGATCCTCTTCCGGTGTATTGGTGTTTAAAATACCTGCAGAAACCTTAAATGGCTTCGAGCGCTAGGCATAGCGACGATTTGGTCACGAGTATGACGAAAACGTCAGGCCTTGGCTCACGGCGCGCCCTTGCGCCCGGAACGGGTGTCCAGTAATTTTATCTCATGAAAAAAAGCACCCTGAATTTCAGCAACGATAAAAAACCCGGTTGGACTCGAAAAAAATTAGGCAAAAAATATGTTTTTTGTGATTTGCGAGGCAAGCGAGTTGTCTCCGCAAAAATCACTGAGCGGCTCAATAAATTGGCCGTACCGCCGGCTTATCGGGATGTCTGGTATAGCCCTGATCCGCGGGGCCACATTCAGGCCGTTGGTTGGGACGCTCGCGGACGAAAGCAATATCGTTATCACCAAGACTGGGTCGCCCAGCGGGATGAGCACAAGTACGAACGAATGATTGAGTTTGCAAAATCGCTTCCGCAGATTCGTCGTCTAACTAATCAGCATTTGAAACTCCGGGGACTCCCGCGAGAAAAAGTTTTGGCCACCGTCGTTCAGCTTTTGGAAAAGACTTTAATCCGTATCGGAAATGATGAGTACGCGAAAGAAAACCAATCGTATGGTTTAACGACCCTCCGTAAGCCACACGTGGATATACACGGAGCACACATTCATTTTAAATTTAAAGGAAAAAGCCACGTCGTTCACGATATCGAGATCGAAGACGCGAAGCTCGCGCAGATTATAAAAAAATGCCAGGATCTTCCTGGCTACGAAATATTTGAGTACATTGACGACGGTGGAAAACGTCACGACGTGAAATCAGATGACATCAATGCGTACCTGAAAGAGATCAGCGGTCATGACTTTACGGCAAAAGACTTCAGAACTTGGGCCGGCACTTTGCTAGCCGCAAAAGCACTTCAAGAATACAAAAGTTTTAGTTCGGAAAAAGAGGCTAAGAAGCAGATCATCGAAGCGATCGAGTCCGTGGCTCAAAAGCTGGGAAACACGCGGGCGATCTGTCGAAAATGTTACGTGCATCCGCAAGTATTAGAAGCGCACATGGACGGAACTCTCGCGAAACTTTTTGAGACTCGAGCGGCCAGTTTGTTGAAGGGGCGCCTGAAGCAGCTTCCGAAGGCCGAAGCGGCACTGCTTGTATTGCTGGAGCGGAGCTTTAAGGCCTAGGCACGCCGCTTCATCGCGGCATTTAGTTGCAAAGGTTCCGGGCGGTTGTTAGGTCTTTCCCCAGATACGCAAATATATGTTGGAGATATGGTCCGACGTTTCTACCTGCCGCCACAAATGGCAGACTATTTGGAGGAAGCTTGTTCAAGCATACGGTCTCATTGCTCGTTTTCGCGTTCGCCCTCAACACTTTTGCCTATTCCCAGAATGGCCAATTCCCTCAAGGACCAGATGCAACTCTGACTCCGGGTGAGCTTTGCCAACATGCGGATAGCTACCGTTATCCAGAAAAGGTCGCTTACTGTGAGCGTGACGTGTCTAGCGATACGAAACGTGGTCTGTTCGTAAAGTATGACCAGTTAGGATTCCGAACTCGCGAAATGAATCGCGGCAGTTTCAAGATTGATCATTACATTCCACTCTGCATGGGCGGAAGCAATAGCGAAAAAAATCTTTGGCCACAGTACGTGACCGTCTACAACATCACGGATCCAATGGAACCATTGTTGTGCGAAAAAATGGCTTCAGGTCGGTTGACGCAGCAAAAAGCGGTTGAGTACATCAAGTACGGCAAAGCGCACTTGGACGAAGTTTCGAAGATCATTTCCGAAGTGAATCGTTTGTAGCACCTACGGTGGCTTTTTATTTAGCACCTACGGTGGCTTTTTATTTAGCACCTACGGTGCTTTAGCTAAAAGCAAAAAAAAGCTCTGGGTTTCCCCAGAGCTTTTTTTTGGCACTTACTTAACTGTGTTCGGCACCAAGACTTGGGTACCGGAGATTCCGATTTGAGACTTATCGGTATCGAAGT